>JAGODN010000419.1 GCA_017998195.1 Desulfobulbus sp.
TTGTCCACTATTACAGCGGTATTGCGGTGATTCTCATGTTCAGCAATATGATCATCCGCCAGCCTTTTCCCTATGCCCTGGGCGTGTCCATGGCCGCCTGCCTGCTCTACCTGGTGACCGTGGGCCAGGCCCCGGTCATGTCCACGGAGGCGGCCTTCAGCAGCACCACGGTGGTATTCACCTCGGCCCTGTTCAGCCTGGTGGGCAACTACCAGATGGAGTTCGAACACCGCCGCGATTTCCTGCTCAGCGCCCTGCAGCAGATCAGCAGCCGCAAACTGGCCCGCATGAACAGCCAGTTGGAGCACTTGAGCCTCACCGACGGGCTCACCGGCCTGGCCAACCGCCGCCATTTCGACCAGACCCTGCAGCGCGAATGGAACGTGGCCCTGCGTAACCGCTACCCGCTGGCGCTGGTGTTCCTCGACGTGGATCACTTCAAGAACTACAACGACCATTACGGCCACCCGGCCGGCGACGTCTGCCTGCAGCGCATCGGCACCGTGCTCACCCGGGTGAGCCGCCGCGCCCAGGACCTGCCGGCCCGCTACGGCGGCGAGGAATTCGTGGTCCTGCTGCCGCACACCGACCTGGACCACGCCCGTGTGCTCGCCGAGGAGATCCGCCGCGATGTCCAGGGGCTGGCGATCGAGCACCACTATTCCGCGGCCGCGCCGGTGGTCACGGTCAGCCTCGGGGTGGCGGCCTTTGTCCCGGACAAGGAGCGCCAGGCCGACGACCTGGTGCGCCTGGCCGACCAGGCCCTGTACGCGGCCAAGGACGCGGGCCGCAACCGCATCGAGATCGCCGTCGCGCCCGGGGCTCAACCGGCGGATGCACCATCCACCTGACCTGCGGGGAGGCCCGGTCATGCGCTGCTTTCTGTTTCTGCTGCTATTGTTCCTCACCGGCTGCGCCCTGGATCCCGACTACGACCAGCCGCCGCTCGACGCCCCCAAGGACTGGCGGCTCATCGACCACGAGTCGCGGGATTTGACGGACCGCGACGGAGGTTTGAGCAGGGAAGTCCATTTGACCCATCTTGTCTGCTGGCCTGGTTGTCCCTCAACCGGCGGTGGGCCGGAGGCAGCGCTGCCTGCCCCGATTCCCTGCTGACCTTGTTTCCCTTTGGCCAGGCGAAGGCCCGGCCTGTTCGGCCTTGATATGTGGCTCTGTGCCGCCGACGGCCTGTCGAGGCGAACCCGAGGCCTTACTTTGTGGTCCTGTTTTACCTTCTTTTCACCTCCCACCGCTGTTCTTTTTCGGAATCGTTCTTAATTTCCCTTTTGGGATTATCAGGTTTTTCCATCACCACACAGTGAGGTCAGTCATGGCGCGAGGACAAAAGTTTTCCAAATGGATGCTGCTGTTGGCAGCGGGCATGGTCCTGGCTGCGGGCGGCAGGGCGAACGCGGCTGAGAACGGGGCGGCGAATGGCGGCAAGGCCACGGAACAGCGGGCCCTGTTCGCGGGCGGCTGCTTCTGGTGCGTTGCGCCGCCGTTTACACGAATCGACGGGGTGCTGTCGGTGCGGTCCGGCTATGCGGGGGGTACCAGTGAGAACCCCACCTACGAAAATTATCACAGCGGCGGCCACATCGAGGTGGTGGAGGTGGTCTACGATCCGGCCCGGGTCGGCTACGACACCCTGCTCGACGTCTTCTGGCGGCAGATCGACCCCACCGACGAGGGCGGCCAGTTCGCCGACCGGGGCCGCGGCTACACCACCGCCATCTTCTACCACAGCGAGGAGCAGCGGCTGCTGGCCGAACAGTCCAAGGCGAGCCTGGCCGCGAGTAACATCTTCCAGAAGCCGCTGGTCACGCCCATTCTGCCCGCGCCGAAGTTCTACCCGGCCGAGGACTACCACCAGGAGTACGACCGCAAAAATCCGTTCCGCTACAAGATGTACCGGGCCGGCTCGGGCCGCGAGGGGTTCCTGCAGCGGACCTGGGAAAACGCGGACTGGCATTTCGCCGCGAAAAAAGAGGGGAACGAACAGATGAAAGAGAGCGAGGAGGCGTTGAAAAAACGGCTGACCCCCCTGCAGTACGAGGTCACCCGCAAGAACGGCACCGAGCCGCCGTTCAGCAACGAGTACTGGGACAACAAGGCCGAGGGCATCTACGTGGATGTGGTCAGCGGCGAGCCGCTGTTCAGTTCCACCGACAAGTTCGACTCCGGCACCGGCTGGCCGAGTTTCACCCGGCCCATCGACCGGGGTGCTGTTGTCGAGCACCAGGACGCGAGCCTGTTCATGGTGCGCACCGAGGTGCGCAGCAAAAAGGGCGACTCCCACCTGGGCCACGTGTTCGACGACGGCCCGGCCCCGACCGGCCAGCGCTACTGCATGAATTCCGCGGCCCTGCGCTTCGTGCCCAAGGAGAAGTTGGAGGAGGAGGGGTTGGGCGAGTACAGAAAACTTTTTGAAAAGAAATAGATAGCAATCCCTTCGGACCTTCGTCCCGCCGGCGACCGTCACCCTGACGGCCGCCGTTTTTTTTTTTGATGACCGGTCCATGGTCCGGGTGCGCAACAGCCGG
>JAGODN010000420.1 GCA_017998195.1 Desulfobulbus sp.
GCTCTACACGCCGCTCGCCCGGGCCAGCGGCGTGTAGAGCAGGAGCACCTCGTCCCAGAGGGCGTTGAGCAGGTCCGCCTTGTTGGTGAAGTGCCAGTAGATGGCGCCCCGGGTGACCCCGGCCTCGCGGGCGATGTCGGTGAGCGAGGCATTGGCCGCACCCTTGGCGGCGAACACCCGCACGGTGGCGTCGAGGATGGCGTTGCGCGTCTCCAGCGCCTCTTCCTTGGTTTTTCGGGCCATGTCAGCCGTCCGTGCGCGGTGCGCGGAGCCCCTGGCCGGTTCGCGGGCCCATCAGCTCCGCTCCTGCCAGCCGCCGCCGAGAACCTTGTAGAGGGTGACCCGATTGACCAGCCGGGCCAGCCGGATGACGACCACGCTCTGCCGGGCCCGGTAGAGCGAACGCTGGGCGTCGAGCACCACCAGGTAGCTGTCCACGCCCTGGTCGTAGCGCTCCCGGGCCAGGGTGTAGTAGGTCTGGCTGGCCTGCAGGCCCAGTTCCTCGGCCTGCAGCTGCTCGCCGAAGGTGCGGATGCCGGCGAGCGCGTCCGCGGTCTCGCGGAAGGCGGTCTGGATGGCCTGCTCGTAGCGGGTCACGGCGATCTCCTTGCGCACCTCGGCCAGGTCGAGCTGGGCCGACAGCCGGCCGCCGGTGAAGATGGGCAGGCGGAGGGTGGGCGCGAACAGCCAGCTGCCGGAGTCGCCATCGAACAAATCCGAAGCCTCGGCGCTGATCACGCCGGCGTCGGCGGTCAGGCTGATGGCCGGGAAAAAGGCGGCCCGGGCCGCGCCGATGCTGGCGTTGGCGCCGCGCAGGGCGTGCTCGGCGGCCATGATGTCCGGCCGGCGGAGGAGCAGGTCGGAACGCAGCCCGGCCGGCACCGGCCCGAGCAGGGCCTGCCCGGTCAGGTCGGTGCAGGGCGGCAGGTCGGCCGGCAGCGGCCCGCCGGCGAGCAGGGTGAGCAGGTTCTCGTCCTGTTCGAGCAGGCGGCGGTACTGGGCCAGGTTGGCGCGGGCCGTCTGCAGGCCGGTCTGGGCCTGGGCCAGGTCGATCCGGGTGGCCACGCCCTCCTCGTAGCGCTGTTTGATCAGGTCGTACGAGGCCTGTTCGTTGGCCGCGGTGTCCTCGGTGATGGCCAGCAGCTGGCGGTCGGCGAGCCAGGTGAGGTAGGCGCGGGCCACCTCGGCCACCAGGCTGATGTGGGCGCTGCGGCGGTTCTCCTCCATGGCCAGGTACTCTTCCAGGGCCTGGTCGCGCAGGTTGCGCAGGTGGCCGAAGAAATCGAGTTCCCAGGCGGTGACGCCCACCGAGGCGGAATAGACCTCGCTGGTGGCGTGGCCGCCGGGCCCCAGGGTCCGCTGCTTGACGTAGCCGGCGCCGCCGTCCACGGAGGGCAGCAGCGGCGCCCGCTGGATGCGGTACTGGGCCTGGAAGGCCTCCACGTTGAGGGCGGTCTCGCGCAGGTCGCGGTTGTTCTTGAGGGCCAGCTCGATGATCGCCTGCAGCCGCGGGTCGGCGAAGAAGTCGCGCCAGCCGAGGTCCGCGGCCGCCACCCCGGCCTGGTCGGCCACGGCCTCGCCGGGCAGGGTCGCGGCCACCGGCGCCTCCGGCCGGCTGAACTGGGGCGCCAGCGAACAGCCGCCCAGGGCGAGGGCGAGCAGCAGGGCCGCGGCACGAATCGGTTTGTCGGTTCTCATGCTATCACTCCTCGGTGACGGCGGGGGTGGTGTCCGCCACCGGCCGCCGGGATTTGAAGATACGCAGCACCACCACGAAAAAGAGCGGGATGAACAGGATGGCCAGCACCGTAGCCAGGGTCATGCCGCCGAGCACGCCGGTGCCGATGGCGTGGCGGCTGTTGGCGCCGGCGCCGGAACTGGTGGCCAGCGGCAGGACGCCGAGCATGAAGGCCATGGAGGTCATGAGGATCGGCCGCAGCCTCAGCCGGGCCGCCCGCAGGGCGCTGTCCACCAGGTCGCGGCCGCGATCGTAGCGCCGCTTGGCGAACTCGACGATGAGGATGGCGTTCTTGGCGGACAGGCCGATGGTGGTGAGCAGGCCGACCTGGAAGTAGACGTCGTTGGTCAGGCCGCGGGTGTACACTGCCAGGAGCGCGCCGAGCACACCGATGGGCACGGCCAGGATGACCGAGAACGGCACCGACCAGCTCTCGTACAGGGCCGCCAGGCAGAGGAACACCACCAGGATGGAGATGGCGTACAAAAACGGCGCCTGGGTGCCGGCCTGCACCTCCTGGAAGGAGGCGCCGGTCCACTCGTAGCCGAAGCCCTGGGGCAGCTTGGCCACCAGGTTGCCGATGGTCCGCATGGCGTCGCCGCTGGACAGGCCGGGCGCGGCCTCGCCGACGATGTTGATCGCCGGGTTGCCGTTGTAGCGCTCCAGCCGGGGTGAACCGTAGCTCCAGTAGCCGATGGCGAACGAGGAGAAGGGCACCATCTCGCCCCGGTCGTTGCGCACGTACCAGAGTTTCAGGTCGTCCGGGTTCATGCGGTAGGGGGCGTCCGCCTGCAGGTAGAC
>JAGODN010000076.1 GCA_017998195.1 Desulfobulbus sp.
TGGTGCCGCTGGAGGTGACGGTGATCGCCCTGTCCGCCATCCTCATCACCCTGCTCGCCACCCTCTACCCCTCGTGGAAGGCCTCGCGGGTGCGGCCGGCGGAGGCGCTCAGCTATGAGTGAGCCGTCGCTGCTCCGGGCCGAGGCGCTGTGCCGCAGCTACCAAAGCGGCGCGGACACCATCACCGTGCTGCGCGAGGCCGACCTCACGGTCGAGCCCGGCGAGATGGTGGCCATTGTCGGCGCCTCGGGCTCGGGCAAGACCACGCTCCTGCAGATTCTCGGCACCCTGGACGCACCCGACTCAGGGGCCCTGTTCTTCCGCGAGCGCGAACTCACCGGTCTTGCCGAGACCGCCCTGGCCGGCCACCGCAACGCCCACATCGGCTTCATCTTCCAGTTCCACCACCTGCTTCCCGAGTTCACCGCGCTTGAGAACGTGTGCATGCCCGGGATGATCGGCGGCCGTCCGGCCGAGGCGATGCATGCGGCGGCCGAACAGCTACTCGCCCGCGTGGGCCTGGGCGAGCGACTGCACCACCGCAGCGGCGAGCTGTCCGGCGGCGAGCAGCAGCGGGTGGCTCTGGCCCGCGCCCTGGTGATGAACCCGGCGCTGCTCCTCGCCGACGAGCCCACCGGCAACCTGGACGCCAGCAGCGGCCGCATGGTTTTCACCCTGCTGCGCGAGCTGAGCCGCGACCTGGGGCTGGCCGTGGTCATGGTCACCCACAACCTGGAACTCGCCGGGGCCATGGACCGCTGCCTCACCCTGGCGGACGGCCGCCTGCACTGATCCCTTCCCCTTCCCTCGCGCCATGGCCGAAACGACGCGCCCTGTCCTGCTCGAACGGTGGCAACGCCTCGACCCGCCGGAGCGGGCGCTCCTCCAGGTGCTGGCCGTGGCCGACGAGCCGCTCAACCAGACCGTGCTCCTTGGCCTCTGCATCCGGGCTGGCCTTGCCCGGCACGACCCGGCCACCGGCAAACCGCCCGCCTCCCTCTCCCCCCGGCTGCGCCGCCTGCGCGATGCCGGCCTGATCGGCGCCGACAACCGGATCAGCGAACAGATCGTCGAGGTGGTGGTCCGCGCCCTGTTCGCCGACACCGAGACCCTGATCACCCCGGCCCCGCCGGTCCAGCCGGCGCAGTTGGCGCTGCCCGCCGCCAGCAGGGGCGGCAAACGGCCGCCGCCAAAGCCCTCCCAACCTCCCGCGGTGCCGCTCTCCCAGGCCATCGTTGCCGCGGTCCGCAGCGCCCTGCCCGAGCCGAGAGGCGTGCACCCCTTCCTTGGTCGCGACAAAGCCACGGCCTGCCACCGCACCCGCCGGGAGCTGCGCCTCGCCCTGGTGGGCGGCGAAGATCGTGATCTCGACCTGCTGATCGACACCCTGCGCCGCCACTGCCAGCCAGCCGTGCCCTACAGCGATCCGGTGATCGCCCTGGTCAACAATCCCTTCGACCCGGCCTGGTGCGCCAGCCTGCCCGCCCGGCGCCAGGCCCTGCTCATCCGCCGCCTCCTCACCCACGCCTTCTACGCGCTGGAGCCCGACCAGGAACCCCTGGCCCTCGGCCTGCGGCCGGAGCTGCGCGCCGCCCTGCCGGCGGACGAACGGCTGGACCTGCTCTACCACCTGGCGCTGCGGCTCATCCTCGCCGGCCGCACCGGCGAGGCGCAGAGGCTGGTGGATGAACTGTCCGCCCTCACCGGCGGGTACACGTTTGGCTTCGGCGGCTGGATCGCCCTGGTCGAGGGGCGACTGGCGGCCGCGCTCGACCTGTTCGCGGCGGATCTCAAGGAACTGCGGCGGCGACAGCGCAAGCGGACCATCTTTTTCACCAGCCACGCGGCCCCGTTCGCCCTGCTCGCCTTGCTGCGGGCCGGTGACGCCGCCAGCCTGGACAAGGCCCGCGTCCACCTCAACCAGGCCCTGCGCACCGACCGGCGTTTCACGGTCATGGACCCGGCCCTGCATGCGGTCGAGGCCCTGCTCGACAACCAGGGCGGACTCCCCGCGCACACCGCCCTGGCCCACCTGGTCCCCTTTGTCGATGACCTGGGCGAGCACACCGGCGCGCTCGCGCCGCTGTGCGTCGCCATGGCCCTGTTCGCCGTCAACGGCGGGCTGAAGAAAAAGGAGATCACCCGGCTCAGCCGCTACGCCGAGCGCTGCGGCCGGGCCGGTTTCGACTGGCTGGCGCTGGAATGCGCCCACCTGCTCTGCCGGGCCGACACGGCGACCCCGGCCCGCCGCGCCACCATCGACACCCTGGGCCGGGCCACCAACCTGCAGCCCCTGAGCGCGGCCATCGAGATCGAGGAGCCCTGGCGCAAGAGCCTGCGCGCCCTGGAAAGGGCGGTGGCGGGCGCGGACCGGCACGACGGCGCGGCGGACCAGGCCCGCTCCCGGGTCGTCTACCTGCTCCACTTCAACCGCTCCGACCAGCTGACCGCGATCAGCCCGCTCGAGCAGAAACTCGGCGCCGGCGGCAGCTGGAGCAAGGGCCGGGCCATCGCCCTGCAGCGGCTGGTCAGCGGTGAGCGCCTGGTCGGCCTGGACGAGGCCGACCAGGGGCTGCGCGCCGCGGTCCGCCAGGTGGACTACGGCTACGGCGGCCCGCACTACGAGTTCAACCTGCGCCTGGCCCTGCCCGCGCTGGTGGGCCATCCGCGGCTGTTTCTCGCCGATGCGCCCACCACGCCGGTGCAGGTGGGCCGGGGCGAGGCCGAGATCCAGGCCGTGGTCAAAAACGGCGAACTGGTCATCCGCCTGCTGCCCGAGCCGACCGCGGACGAGCGGTACGTGCTGGTGCGGGAAACGCCCGGCCGCTTTCGGGTGGTGGCCTTCACCGACACCCACCACCGCCTGGCCCGCATCCTCGGCGGCAAGGGGCTGGTCCTGCCCGAGGCGGCGCGCGGGGAGGCGGCCCGGGTGCTCACGACCCTGGCCTCGCTGGTCCCGGTCCATTCGAGCCTGCCGGGCACCACCCACGCGGTGGCCACGGTCCCGGCCGATCCGCGGCCGCGGGTGCATCTCCTGCCCCACGGCGCCGGCTTCCGGGTGGAGATCCTCGTTCGGCCGCTGGACAGCGGCGGCCCCTGCCAGCGGCCCGGCGAAGGGGCGGTCAACCTGATGGCCGATGTCGAGGGGCACAGGTGCATGGCGGTGCGCGACCTGGACGAGGAACATCGACGGGCCGCGGCCCTGGAGCGCAGTCTGCCCGTGCTGGCCACGCTGCCCGAACTGGACGGGCAATGGTACGCCGACACCGCCGAAGAGGCCCTGCAGGTGCTGGTGGAACTGCGCGAACCCCTGGAGCGGGGCGAGGTGCTGGTGGCATGGCCCGAGGGCGAGAAGCTCAGGCTCGGCCGCTCGGTCTCGGCCGCCGACCTGAGCCTGCGCCTGGGCGGCGGCGACCGCTGGTTCACGGTCGAGGGTGAACTGCGGGTGGACGACGAACGGGTGCTCGGCATGCAGCAGCTGCTCGAACTGGTGCAGGCCACGCCCCACCGCTTCCTGCCGCTCGGCGAGGGCGAGTTCATCGCCCTCACCCGGGAACTCCGGCGACGGCTGGAGGAACTGGCCGCCTACGTGGAGCGGCGGGGCCGCAAGCTCACCCTCCACCCGCTGGCGGCGCTGGCCCTGGACGATCTCACCTGCCAGGTCGGCCACCTGGACGCGGCCCCCGGCTGGCACGAGCGGCTGGCAGAGATGCGCGCGGCCCTGGACCGGACCGAGACGCCGCCCTCGACCCTCAAGGCCCGCCTGCGCGACTACCAGCTGCAGGGCTTCCAGTGGCTGGCGCGGCTCGCCCATCTCGGTTTCGGCGCCTGCCTGGCCGACGACATGGGGCTGGGCAAGACGGTCCAGGCCCTGGCGGTGATCCTCCACTGCGCCGACCAGGGGCCGACCCTGGTGGTGGCGCCCACCTCGGTGTGCGCCAACTGGCTCGCCGAGGCCGGCCGCTTCGCCCCCACCCTGCGGCTGGTGCCCTTCGGCGGCGCGGACCGCCAGGCCCTGCTGGCCGATCTCGGCCCGTTCGACCTGGTGGTGACCAGCTACGGCCTGCTCCATCAGGAGGCCGAGCTGCTCTCCGCGGTGGCCTGGCAGACCGTGGTCCTGGACGAGGCCCAGGCGATCAAGAACTCGGCCACCCGGCGCTCGCAGGCGGCCATGCACCTGCAGGCGCAGTTCCGGCTGATCACCACCGGCACGCCGATCGAAAACCATTTGGGCGAATTCTACACCCTGTTCCACTTCATCAACCCCGGCCTGCTCGGTTCCCGCGAACGGTTCAACGAGCGCTTTGCCGCACCCATCGAGCGCACCAACGACCGCGAGGCCGGCCGCCGGCTGAAGAAACTCATCCAGCCGTTCATCCTTCGCCGGCTCAAGTCGCAGGTGCTCGAGGAACTGCCGCCGCGCACCGAGGTGCTCCTCGAGGTGGAGCTGGGCCCGGAGGAGACCGCCTTCTACGAGGCCCTGCGCCGCCAGGCCCTGGAACGGATTGACACCGAGGCCGGGGCGGGCGGCCACCAGCGCATGCGCATCCTGGCCGAGATCACCCGCCTGCGCCAGGCCTGCTGCCATCCGCGCCTGGTCCTGCCGGAGAGCCCCCTGCCCGGGGCCAAGCTCGCCCTGTTCGCCGAGGTGGTGGGCGAACTGCTCGACAACGGCCACAAGGCCCTGGTGTTCAGCCAGTTCGTCGGCCATCTGGCCCTGATCCGCGCCTTTCTGGACGAACGCGCCATCCCCTACCGCTACCTTGACGGCTCCACCCCGCCCCGGCAGCGACAGCGCGAGGTCGAGGCCTTCCAGGCCGGCCAGGGCGACCTCTTCCTCATCAGCCTCAAGGCGGGTGGCCTGGGCCTCAACCTGACCGCCGCCGACTACGTCATCCACATGGACCCCTGGTGGAACCCGGCGGTGGAGGACCAGGCCTCGGACCGGGCCCACCGGTTCGGCCAGCAGCGGCCGGTGACCGTCTACCGACTGGTGACCCGGAACACCATCGAGGAAAAGATCGTCCGCCTCCACGCCGAAAAGCGCGACCTTGCCGACAGCCTGCTCGAAGGCACCGACGCCAGCGGGCGCATCTCGGCCGACGACCTGCTGCGGCTGATCCGCGAACCCTGAGCCGGGCGGCAAACCGGACTGGCGCACTTTACCAATCCTTTGGTTGCCCCATCTCCGGCCCGGGGGTATTCTCATGGGGCATTGTCACCTGACAGTGCGATGCACCGCTCAGGGGAGGAGGGGTCTCTCCTTCCCCTCCTCCGTTTTTTCCCGCGCCCCTTGAACGAACCGGCCCCGCCCGGGCCGCTTTTCCCGCCAACCCGCAACCCAGGAGGTACCATGAGCCTGTTCAGCACCATTCTTGCCAAGCTCGGCTTTGCCAAGGAGGCCATCGCCCAGACCCTGACCCAGCCGGCGGCCGAAGCCGCGGCCACCGCCGCGCCGACCGGTGCCCCGGCCGCGGTGCCCCAGGTGGACGTGGTCGCCAAGCTCGAGGAGATGGCCAAGGCCAACCCGGAGAAACTCAACTGGAAGGTGTCCATCGTCGACCTGATGAAGCTGCTCGGCATGGACAGCAGCCTCACCGCCCGCAAGGAACTGGCCGCCGAACTGGGCTGCCCGGCCGAAAAGATGGGTGATTCGGCCCAGATGAACATGTGGCTGCACAAGACCGTGCTGCAGAAGATGGCTGAAAACGGCGGCAACGTGCCGGCAGAACTGCTCGACTGACCACCCCTGCCCCTCCATCTGCCCGCAAGGGGCGGCGGCCCACGGGTCGCCGCCCCTTTTTTCTTCCCTGCCCGGCCCTGCGCCGGTCGCACAAAAAAAGCCGCTTCCTTTCGGGAAGCGGCTTTTTTGTGGTCGTGCGACCGGGGACCGGGTGTGGTCCTACCCCAGGTGTTCGAGGGTGATCTTGAGCATGCGGCGCACCGGCTCGGCCGCGCCCCAGAGCAGCTGGTCGCCCACGGAAAAGGCGCTCAGGTACTCGGGCCCGAGGTTCATCTTGCGCAGCCTCCCCACCGGGATGTCCAGGGTGCCGGTAACCCGGGCCGGGGTCAGCTCCTTCAGGGTCTCTTCCTTTGTATTCTTCACCAGGTACACCCACTGGTTGTGGCCGGCTATGGCCTGTTCGATCTCAGCCAGCGGGATATCCCGTTTCAGCTTGACGGTGAAGGCCTGGCTGTGGCAGCGCATGGCGCCGATGCGCACGCAGCAGCCGTCGATGGGGATCTGGCCCGGGGCCAGACCGAGGATCTTGTTGGTCTCGGTCACGCCCTTCCACTCCTCCCGGGTCTGGCCGTTGTCCATGGCCGTGTCGATCCAGGGGATGAGGCTGCCGGCCAGGGGCGCGCCGAAATTGGCGGTCGGGAACGATGGGTGGCGCAGGGTCTCGACCACGTTGCGGTCCAGGTCGAGGATGGCCGCGGCCGGGTTGTCGAGCAGCTGCTCGGCGTTCTCGCCCACCAGCCGCATCTGGTTGACCAGCTCGCGCATGTTCTTCGCGCCCGCGCCCGAGGCGGCCTGGTAGGTCTGGCTGCTCACCCACTCCACCCAGTCCCGGGCGAACAGCCCGCCGAGCGCCATGAGCATCAGGCTCACTGTGCAGTTGCCGCCGATGTATTTTTTGATCCCCCTGGCCAGGGCCGCATCAATCACCGCCCGGTTCACCGGGTCGAGCACGATCACCGCGTCCGCATCGAGCCGCAGCTTGGAGGCCGCGTCGATCCAGTAGCCCTGCCAGCCGCGGGCCATGAGCTGCGGGTAGACCTCAGCGGTGTAGCTGCCGCCCTGGCAGCTGAGGATGATGTCGTTCTCCGCCAGCAGCGCCGCATCGGTGCCGTCGAGCAGCTCGTACACCGTGCCGTTCACCTCCGGCCCGGCCTGGCCGGCCTGGGAGGTGGAAAAGAAACGGGGTTCGTAGCCCTGGAAATCCCCTTCCTGCCGCATCCGCTCCATGAGCACCGAGCCGACCATGCCGCGCCAGCCGACAATACCTACTTTTTTCATGATATTCTTCGCTTATGAGGAAAAAGTTGCGCCTGGCCGGGATGCGCCCAGGCGGAAATAGCTCTTCAGTTCATCGGCGATCACCGGCGCCGCCGAATAGATCTGCAGCAAATCGTCGCTCTCCCGGCCCGGGTAGGTGTCGGCGCCGATGATGCAGCAGATGCCCCGCTCGACGAACCGCTGCCGGGCGTTGCCGGCGAGCACCAGGTGGGTGGCCATGACCATCACCCCGACCGCGCCCGCCTCGTAGCAGCGGTCCACGGTCTGCAGCATGGAGCCGCCGGTGCGGATCATGTCGTCGCAGATGATCGCCGTCCGTCCCCTGACCGCGCCGGACAGCTGGCCGACAATGGTCTTGTCCACGTCGAATCGGTCCTTGTTGGCGGCGGTGTGGGGACAGTCGAGCAGCCCGGCGAGCCGCGCCACCCGCTTGGAGAAGCCGTAGTCCGGCGAGACCAGCACCGGGTTGTCGATGTGCAGCCCGCGGATGTGCGCCGCCGCCAGTCGCTCGGTCCACAGGTGGCGGGTGCGCACCTCGCCGGTGTGGGCGTGCATCACCGACTCGGAGTGCAGGTCGATGAAGGCCACGTAGTCCGGCCGGGCCCGGAAGATCTGCCGGGTGCGGGTGATGCCCTTGGGGATCTCGCCGGATTCGGGCTTGGCCCGCTCCATGGTCGAGTAGCCCAGGTAGGGGATGATCACGTTCACCGACAGGGCGTTCCAATAGCGGGCCCCGGCGATCAGGTCGATCAGCTCCTGGTGGGCGCTGTCGTCCGGGGTGTTGGCGATGATCACCAGGTCGCAGCCGGCGATGTCGCAGGGGAAGGCGTGGTAGATCTCGCCGTCGGCAAAGGTGCGGGTGATCATCTCGGTCACCGGGAGGTCGAGTTCCCGGCCCACCGCGGCGGCCATGGCGGTGGCCGAGCGGGTACCGACGAGGATGATGTTTTTCCGGCGCGGCATGCGCCCTCCCTGCCGCAGGATTTACGCGGCGCGAATTTCGCTGACGATGGCGTCACCCAGGGTGGCGGTGGCCACCGGCGTGACCCCGGGGGTGGCGATGTCCCGGGTCATGATCCGCTTCTCGAGGATGGCCGCCACCGCGTTCTCGATGACCGCGGCCGGCTCGTCCAGGCCCAGGCTGTACTTGAGCAGCATGGCCGCGGACAGGATCTGGGCGATGGGGTTGGCGATGCCCTGGCCGGCGATGTCCGGGGCCGAGCCGCCGGCCGGCTCGAACATGCCGAACCTGGAGCTGTTCAGGCTGGCCGAGGCGAGCATGCCCATGGAACCGGTGAGCATGGCCGCCTCGTCGCTGATGATGTCGCCGAACATGTTGCCGCAGAGCATGACGTCGAACTGGTGCGGGTCACGCACCAGCTGCATGGTGGCGTTGTCGATGTAGATGTGCTCAAGGGTCACGTCCGGGAAGTCGCGGGCCACCTCCTTGACCACCTCGCGCCAGAAGACCATGGAGGTGAGCACGTTGGCCTTGTCCACCGAGGTCACCTTTTTCCGGCGCAGCCGCGCCGCCTCGAAGGCCATGCGGGCGATGCGCTCGATCTCCGAGCGCTTGTAGACCTTGGTGTCCCAGGCGCGCTCGTCCGGGCCGCTGCCCTCGCGGCCCTTGGGCTGGCCGAAGTAGATGCCCGAGGTGAGTTCGCGCACCACGAGCACGTCAAAGCCGTCGCCGACGATGTCCGGCCGCAGCGGGCAGGCGCCCACCAGGGCCTTGAACACCTTGGCCGGCCGCAGGTTGCAGAACAGGTCGAAGTGCTTGCGCAGGGGCAACAACGCCGCCCGCTCGGGCTGCTCGGCCGGGGGCAGGGTCTCCCACTTGGGCCCGCCCACCGAGCCGAAGAGGATGGCCTCGCTCGCTTCGCACACCTTCAGGGTGGAGGCGGGCAGGGCCTCGCCATGGTTGTCGATGGCGATGCCGCCGACATCCGCCGGCGTATACGCAAGCGAGAAGCCGAATTTTCGCTGGACCGCGTCCAGCACCTTGATGGCCTCGGCCATCACCTCCGGGCCGATGCCGTCACCG
>JAGODN010000421.1 GCA_017998195.1 Desulfobulbus sp.
GGGGTGAGCAGGGGCAGGGCGCCCTGGCGGTCGGTGACCGTCTCGTAGGCGATGCACACTGCCCCGCTGGCCAGCATGGCCCGGGTCAGGGACTCGGAGGCGGCGAAATGGAAGTAGGTGAACAGGATCTGCCCGGGGCGGATGAGGGGGTATTCCTGCGGCTGCGGCTCCTTGACGTGCAGCACCAGCTCGGCCTGGGCGTAGATGGCCGCCGGCGTGGCCGCGATCTCCGCCCCGGCCGCCCGGTACTGGTCGTCGTCGAAGCCGCTGCCCAGCCCGGCCCCCTGTTCGATCATCACCCGGTGGCCCGTCCGGGCCAGGATCTCGACCCCGGACGGGGTCATGCTCACCCTGTTTTCCTCTGTCTTGATTTCCTTGAGAACGCCGATCTGCATGCCGTGTACTCCATTGCGGGGGTAGAGGCCGTGCCGGCCCGGGCGGAATCGGTCGCAGCATGGCAGAGAAGAGGAGGACCGTCAACCGCTTTTGCCGGCCGCGGGGCGCCAATCGGGCCGGCGGCCGGCGGCCGCGGCCGGGCAGGGAAGACTCGTTCTTTGCCCCCGGATCGGGTACAGTATCCGTCCCGTCGCCGCCGCGGCGGCGACCGGGTACGCGGGCCGGGGCCGAGGCGCCCGCACCCCCGCAGCCGACGATCCATCCCCCTTCAAGGAGTAGAGTTCATGACCGACCAGACCCGCCGCTACGGCTTTGCCACCCGCCAGCTCCACGCCGGCCAGACCGTGGACCCCCCCACCGGCAGCAGGGCCCTGCCCCTCTACCAGACCAGCTCCTACCTGTTCCGCGACTGCCAACATGCGGCCGACCTGTTCGCCCTCAAGGAGGCGGGCAACATCTACACCCGCATCATGAACCCGACCACCGACGTGCTCGAGCAGCGGGTGGCGGACCTGGAAGGCGGCATCGCCGGCCTGGCGGCAAGCAGCGGCCACGGCGCGCAGACGCTCGCCTTTCTCACCCTGTGCGCCGCGGGCGACCACATCGTTTCCAGCGGCAGCCTGTACGGCGGCACCTACAACCAGCTGCGCTACACCTTCCCCCGCCTGGGCATCGACACCACCTTTGTCGACCCGTCCGACCCGGAGGCATTCGCCCGCGCCATCCGGCCCAACACCCGCCTCATCTACGGCGAGACCCTGGGCAACCCGGGGCTGACCGTGTTCCCCTTCGAGGCGGTGGGCGCCATCGCCCGCGCGCATAAGCTGCCGCTGGTCATCGACAACACCCTGGCCACGCCCTACCTGTGCCGGCCGCTCGAATGGGGCGCGAACGTGGTCACGCACAGCACCACCAAGTTCCTCAACGGCCACGGCACCTGTTTGGGCGGCCTCCTGGTCGATGGCGGCAGCTTCGACTGGGCCTCGGGCCGGTTCGCCGGCTTCACCGAGCCTGACCCCTCCTACCACGGGCTGGTCTACAGCACGCTCGGGCCGGCGGCCTTCATCCTCAAGGCGCGGGTGCAGATGCTGCGCGATCTCGGCGTGTCCGCCTCGCCGTTCAACAGCTGGATGACCGTGCAGGGGGTGGAGACCCTGAGCCTGCGCATGGAGCGGCACGTGGCCAACGGCCAAAGGGCGGCGGCATTCCTGCGGGACCACCGCGAGGTGGCCTGGGTCTCCTACCCGGGCCTGGCCGACCATCCCAGCCACGAACTGGCCAAAAAATACCTGCCGCTCGGACCCGGGGCGATCCTCACCTTCGGTATTCGCGGCGGCCGGGCGGCCGGGCAGAAGTTCATCGACAGCCTGCGGCTGTTCAGCCACGTGGCCAACGTGGGCGACGCCAAGAGTTTGGCCATCCACCCGGCCAGCACCACCCACAGTCAGCTCGGCGAGGAGGAACTGCGCCAGTCCGGGGTGACCGCGGACATGGTGCGGCTGAGCATCGGCCTCGAGGATATCGAGGATATCTGCTGGGACCTGGACCAGGCCCTGGCCGCGGCCCGGGAGTAGCGACCCGGTCGACGACCGGGTTTACGGCGCGGCGGGGCGGGCGGTTGCGGCTGGAGGATCGTCGCAGTCGGTGGCCACCTGGCAGCCCTCGCCCGACGCGACCGGGGGCAGGCCCGGGATCAGCGGTGCGGCCGGGAGCGGGGACTGGCCGTCCGCCGCGGCCGGGGCCGCCGGCTGGCCGAGGCGGGCGATGATGGCGGTTTCTCCGCGCAGGATGGAAAAACCGTCGGCGGTTTTCGTGATCAGCACCGGGATCTCGTCCAGGCCCAGCCCGGTGAGCAGGGCCCGGTTGGCCTCGGCAGCATAGTCGCCGCGCAGCTGCGCGCCCGGCAGGTCCAGAGCCTGCACCCGGTCGATGGGATGGAAAAGGACGGTGGCCCCGGGGCTCGTGCGCAGCGCCCCGATCACCCGTTCGCAGTGGGCGCAGGTGGAGGAGTAGAACAGGTGGTGTTCGCTGCCTGCCACCGTGCCCGGCCGGCTGGCGAAGACGCCGTCCTTGAGGGCAACGCCGCCCTGGCCGGGCCGCTCCAGTTCCAGGCTGGCAAAGGCCAGCAGGG
>JAGODN010000077.1 GCA_017998195.1 Desulfobulbus sp.
GGCCATGAGGGTGCCGTACTGGCTGTAGGCCTCGTCGATGGAAGCGGGCAGGTTGGCGATGAACCGGCCCATCCGCCGGTAGTGCTCCTGGCTGCGGGCCAGGAAGAGCAGCTTGTGCCGGGTGTGGAAGTCCACCAGGGCCCCGCGGCTGGGCGGCGCGGCCGTCAGGTCGCGGAAATGTTTGCACACGAACACGCTTTCGATGAAGTTTTCCCGCAGCCGGCCGTCGTTGAGCCGGCCATCCTCCTCCACCGGCAGCAGGGGGAAGTGCTCGGTGAAGGCCCGGGCGAACATGCCGGTGCCCACATTGCGGGGCATGCCCTGCTCCGAATAGACCTTGACCCGGTAGAGGCCGCTGCTCGGCGAATCCTTTTTGAAGATGAAGCCGCACAACCCCTCCTGTTCGAGCTGTTTGACCCTGGTCGCGGCCCAGGACTGCATCTGCTCGGTGTGGTCGACCCCACTGCGGCTGGTCACCAGCCGGGGCGCCTCCTCGCTGCCCACCAGCCGCAGGGTCTCGCGGGGAACGGGCAGGCCGCATTCCACCTCCGGGCAGACCGGCACGAACTCCATGTACTGGCCGAGAATATCGCGAATGAAGTGGTTCAGCTGGTGGCCGCCGTTGTAGCGCACGTTCTGCCCCAGCAGGCAGGCGCTCACCCCGATTTTCAGTTTTTCCATGGCTGCTGTCCTCGTTGGGCAAAGAGGTGGTGGGATACTCGGCCCTTCGATCTGCCGCGGCAGGGAAGGGAGCGAGCTGCCGGCGCGCCGGACGATGTCGGATAGTACCCCACAAGAAAATTGTTTCAACAGGTTGCCGTGCTTATTGTTGCGGCTAACGGCAACCTGTGTCGCCTCTGGTCGGCAACGGGCCGTATCCGCCTTTTTCCTCAACATTCCGGACTCCCGGGGAGGACCACCCATGCTGATCGCATCTGCCTTGATCCGCCTCTGCACACCAGCTCTTGTTTTCGCCCTGCTCCTCCTGCCACCACTGTACGCGGCCGCCCAGACCGTCGAGGGGGTCACCTTCGCCAAGAGCGTCCGCATCGTGGACCAGCAGGTGCCCCTGCGCGGCGCGGCCCTGCTGCGCTGGCTGAAAATTTTCAAGGTTTACGTGGCGGCCCTGTACCTGCCGGAAAACGCGGCCCCTGCCGATGTGCTGGCGGATGTGCCCCGCCGCCTGGAGATCAGCTACCTCGTCTCTATCCCCGGTCCGGATTTCGGCAAAGGGGCGGAGGCGGTGCTCGAACGCAACAACAGCCCGGAGGAACTGGCCCGCCTGCGCAGCCGCATCGACCGGCTCAATGCGGTGTATCGCGATGTCAAGCCCGGTGACCGCTACGCCCTGACCTATGTCCCGGGCCAGGGCACTGAACTGAGTTTCAACGGCGAGCCCCTGGTGACCATCGAAGGGGCGGACTTTTCCGCGGCCTACTTCGGCATCTGGCTGGGGAAAGATCCCATTGACCAGGAAATGCGCCGTCAACTGATCAACCGGGGCTGAACAATGGAACAACAGGGGGAGGGGAGTATGCGCTTTCGATTGCGGTCCGTCCAATGGCTGTTGTGGGTGCTGCTGGCCCTGGGCGCCACGGGTTGTTCCTCGGTGCAACTGGCTGACTATGCCGGCGAGCAACCGCGGTTCGACATGCAACAGTACTTCAACGGGCCGGTGGTGGCCCATGGCATTGTCCAGGACCGCTCCGGCAAGGTCATCCGCCGCATGCGGGTGGACATGCAGTGCAGCTGGCAGGGCGACACCGGCACCCTTGACGAGACCTTCACCTACGCGGACGGCAAAAAAGAGCGGCGGGTGTGGACGATACAGAAGGACAACGACCGATACCGCGGCACCGCGGCCGACGTGGTCGGCGAGGCGGTCGGCGCGGCCTCGGGCAACGCCCTGCACTGGCAGTACGTGCTCGCCCTGCCCGTGGGCGACACGGTGTACAACGTGCACTTCAACGACTGGATGTGGCAGCTCGACGACACCATCATGATGAACCGGGCGGTGTTCTCCAAGTTCGGGTTCAGGCTGGGAGAAGTGTTCATCACCTTTATCAAACAGGAGCAGCGGCCAGCGGCAACGCCCTGAAGCCGCCTGTTGTGCCCCGGTTTTTTCGTTTCCTTTTCTTCCTCACGGAGGCTGATCATGAAGAGGCATTGCCTGCCTGTTGTTGCCCTGTTGGCCCTGCTGGTGGCCGGCTGCGCCACCGAGACCTCGCGCACCGTGGAAACGCCCGCGGTCGCCTCGGCGCGCACGGCCTACAGCGGGGTGCAGGTGCCGGTTGCCGTGGGCAAATTTGAAAACCGCTCCAACTATTTGAGCGGCCTGTTCTCCGACGGGGTCGACCGGCTCGGCAACCAGTCGAAAACCATCCTGGTCAGCCATCTGCAGCAGACCGGGCGGTTCCGGGTGCTCGAGCGGACCAACATGGAGGAGCTGCAGCGCGAGGCCAGGCTGAGCGGCAGGGAGCAGGCCCTGGCCGGCGCCGGCTACGTGATCACCGGCGATATCACCGAGTTCGGCCGCAAGGTGGTGGGCGACCACCAGTTGTGGGGCATCCTCGGCCGCGGCAAGCAGCAGGTGGCCTATGCCAAGG
Organism: Desulfobulbus sp.; assembly: GCA_017998195.1. Classification (GTDB taxonomy): domain Bacteria; phylum Desulfobacterota; class Desulfobulbia; order Desulfobulbales; family Desulfobulbaceae; genus Desulfobulbus. The sequence continues at coordinate 2,607 of JAGODN010000077.1, forward strand.
CCACCCTGAACGTGCTGAGCGTGCGCACCTCGGAGGTGGTGTACTCGGTCAGGGGCGCCGGCGAATACCAGCTGTCCAACCGGGAAGTGATCGGTTTCGGCGGCACGGCCAGCTATGATTCCACCCTGAACGGCAAGGTCCTGGACCTGGCCATCCGCGAGGCGGTGAACAACCTGGTCGCAGGCCTGGAATCCGGCAGCTGGGTGCCCGGCAACTGACGGACAGGGAGGGACGCGCCATGCCCGCCTTTGCCCGCCGGTTCGTGGTGGTTCTCGCTGCGGTCCTGCTCGTCGGCTGCGGGCCCGAACCGCGGCCCCTCTACACCTGGGGCGACTACCAGCCCACGGTCTACCAGTACTACCAGAACGAGCAGGGTGGTTTGGAAGAGCAGATCGCCGCGCTCGAGAAGATCCTGGAACAGGCGCGGGCCGACAACCGTCCCGTGCCCCCGGGGTTGCACGCCCACCTGGGGCTGCTGTTCGCCCGGGGCGGTGACGGGGTCGCGGCCCGGGGACATTTTCTCGAGGAAAAGGCCCTGTACCCCGAAGCCGGCCCCTACATGGATTTTCTTCTGCGCAGCAAGGAGGCGGCCCGATGAAACCCTGGCTGTGGCTCGGATTCGCGGCTGTCCTGTTCGCCCTGGGCGGATGCGCAAAGCCGGCGCCGCCCTACGACTACACCGCCTTCACCCGGAGCAAGCCCCGGTCCATCCTGGTGCTGCCGCCGCTGAACAGCAGCCCGGAGGTCAAGGCCGGCCACGGGGTGCTCGCCCAGGTGGCCTTTCCCCTGGCGGAATCCGGCTATTACGTCTTCCCGGTGGCCGTGGTCGAGGAGACCTTTGTCAACAACGGCCTCACCCAGGCCGACGACATCCACGCCGTCAGCCTGGAAAAGCTCTACGACATCTTCCGGGCGGACGCGGTGCTCTACCTGCACGTCCGGGAGTACGGCACCAGGTACCAGGTGGTGGTCAGCGACACCCGGGTGACCCTGGACGGCCGGCTCGTGGACCTGCGCAGCGGCGAGCAGTTGTGGAACGGCACGGCCACCGCCTCCAGCACCGAGCAGCACGGCACCAACCAGGGCGGCCTGGCAGGGCTTCTGGCCCAGGCGCTGGTCGAACAGATCGTCCATTCCGTGGCCGACACCACCTATGACATCGCCGGCATGGCCGACAACCGGCTGCTCCACGCCGGCCAGCCGCATGGCCTGCTCTACGGGCCCCGCTCGCCCCTGTACGGCACGGACTCGGGCCAGGCCAAATAGCCATCCTGGCCGGCGCACCGCCTCCACCCGCCGGGTGTTGGCCCGCGTCCATCGTCTCGCCGCTGCCTGCGTACACCACGCGCCGGAACCTGCTGCACCGGCCGTTGATTGCCGGTATGCTGGGGATCATCCGGACCATCAGATCAACAACAGGAGGCAGGCGATGCAGGTGCAGTTCATCGGTGTGGGCGAGGCCTTTGACGAACGCTATGCCAACACCTCGGTCCTGGTCACCGTGCCCGGACCGGACGGACCAACGCATGTGCTCCTGGACTGCGGCTTCACCGCGGCCGCGGCCTATTACCGCCACGCGAACGTGGGCGCGGCCCTGGACGCGGTGTGGGTGTCCCATTTCCACGGTGACCACTTCCTCGGCCTGCCGCTGTTGCTGCTGCGCTTCTGGGACGAGGGCCGCACCCGGCCGCTGACCCTGGTCGGCCCGGCCGGGATCGAGGCCAAGCTCTGGCAGGCGCTGGAACTGGCCTACCCGGGTTTCCGCGCGCGGCTGCAGTATCCGGTGGTTTGTGTCGAGGCCGCGCCGGGCGCAACGCTTGCGCTCTGTGGCGCCACCTGGTCCTGTGCCGAGAGCGACCACAGCACGCACGCGCCCTGTCTGGCCGTTCGGCTGGACGCGGGTGGCGTATCCGTGTTCTACAGCGGCGACGGCCGGCCCACCCCGGCCACCGCGGCCCTGGCCCGCGGCGCGGACCTGCTTATCCACGAGGCCTACGGCCTGGATGCGGACACCCCGGGCCACGGCGGGTTGGCCTCCTGCCTGGAACTGGCCAGGCAGAGCGGGGCCGGGCGACTGGCCCTGGTGCATCTCAGCCGGCCGGTACGCCGGGCGCACGCGGCCGAGATCCGCGCCCTGCTCGCCCGGGAACTGGGCGAGAGCGGCCTGCTGCCCGAACCGGGCGACCTGGTCGTGCTCGCCTGAGCCCGCATCCGCGCCCGCACCCATCATCCACCCACCAGCCACCAGGGAGAAGCAGCATGGAGCAGATCATCATCTACGGAAAAAAGGGCTGACCCTACACGGACCGCGCCCGGGCGGCGCACCCCGGTCACGTGTACCACGATGTCAAGGCCGACCGCGACCGGTTGCAGGAGATGCTCGCCCACAGCGGCGGCCGGCGGCAGGTGCCGGTGATCGTCGCGGACGGCCGGGTGAGCGTGGGCTACGGCGGCTCCTGAGGCGTGTAGCCTTTCGGCGGTCGCCGAAAAAAGGAGAGCGAGGTTCACCCGGGCCGCTGCCCGGCCGAAGGCTGACGCATCACAAAAAAAGCACAAAAAAAGGGGACGTTCCGCCGGTGGAACGTCCCTTTGTTCGTTCCGGATCGGGCCGGGAATCAGGCGATGTGCAGCGCCTGCCGGACCTCGTTGAGGAACGACTGTTCGGCCGAGCTGACGCGGACGCCGCCAAAACCGAAGAAGCTGTCCTCCTTCGAGGCCTCGGCCGTGCGCGCGGCCACATGCATGAGCATCTGCCGGTAGGCCTGGGCCTCCTCGGCCGTGGCCTTGGCCGCGACCAGGGTTTCGACCTCGCGGATGCGCTCCAGCACCCTGGCCTTCAGGTTGAGCAGTTGCTGCGCCGGGTCGCCCTCGCCCATCATGGCCTTGATGTCCGGCATCTCGGGCCGGCTCTTGTCCGCCACCATGGCCTGCAGCAACTCGATTTCCTTCCCCTGCAGGAGCGAATCGAACATGCCCTTCATGCCGGCAAAGGCCTCTTTCATGCCGCCGAGGATGCCGCCCGGGTCGGCGGCCGCCACGCCGCTGGCCACCAGGGCCGGCACGGTGCGCAGCAGGGTCCATTCCTGTGGGGTAAAGGCTGCTTGTGTGGTCATAGTGTCATTCCCTCCTGTTGCTGGTGATGGAAAAACTCCGGGCCGCGATGCCGCGGCAATCGGGCCGGGACAAACGAACGGTTCGTGCAGGCAAGGGGCCGGAGCATCGATAGACAGGAACATGATCGGTTCTCATTTATATTGTCAAGGTGCAAACAGGAACCGGCCCACCGCGCTGAACCAGCCGGCCGGCGGAGCGTCCCGGCCGCCCCTGCCACCCGGTGGTCGCTGACCGCCGCACCGGGACTGCCCCCAATCGCTCAGTCCATGCCCCGATGCCACTGGACCGCAAGCAGGGCGCCCCGGTCCGAGCCCGCCAACCGGCCGGCCTGCTCCAGCGCCGGTACCTGGTCCACCGGATCCTCCTTGCCGAAATGCACCGCGGTGCGCAGCACGCAGTTCGGTTTGATGAGGGCGCGCAGCTCGTCCGGCGAGCGGAAGAAGACCCGCGAGAACAGCTCGTGGCCGGCCTGGCCCTTCCTGGTGCGCTCCTCGGCCCAGGGGCTGAGGCTGTTCAGGGTGGTGACCACGATCGTGCCGCCCGGCCGGGTGACCCGCTCCAGTTCGGCAAGGGCCGGGGCCGCATCCGCGATGAACTCGATGGCGGTCATGGACCAGACCCGGTCGAAGCTCGCGTCCGCACAGGGCAGGGCCGAGAGGTCGGCGCACAGGCCGAAGAACCGGGTTCGGGCGTGGCGGCGGCGGGCGGCGCCGAGCATGGGCAGGGAGAGGTCCAGGCCGACCACCATGGCCCCGCGGTCGAGCACCTCGCCGGTGAAGATGCCGCTGCCGCAGCCCGCGTCGAGGATGCGCTCGCCCGGCTGCGGGTCGAGCAGCTCCAGCAGCAGTTGTGCCTCATAGGCGTACACGAGCCGGCCGACGGGGGTGGTGAACCAGCGGTCGTAGGGTTCGGTCCAGGTGTCAAAGGGGGAGGAGGGCATGGGCAACCTCGCGGGGATCGGGGATTCCGTGGGCTCGGGCCGCAGCCGCGCCTCTTGACGCGGCTCGGCGGATGGGGTACAAACAACGCCGGCGCCGATTTGACTCAGCTTGCGGGGCGCTTGATAAATACCGGCTAAAGCGAGGGGTTTTCTTTTGTGATCACACCCGCTTCGGCCACAAGCCGGGGCGGGTTTTTTCGTGTCCGGGCGACCGGGCGTCGCCGAGTTAAGCAACAACTTGCGGGGCGACTGACAAGTACTGCTAAAGCGTTGGCCCACTGATCGCTCTGCGGTGGCCCCGGCGCCATCCCCCTGCAGAGCGTCAAGGAGTGGGCACCATGTCCAGCATCACCAGCCAGCGCATTTCCCTGTTCACCTCCGAGTCGGTCTCCGCCGGGCATCCAGACAAGCTCGCCGACCGCATCTCGGACACCATCCTCGACCGGTTCCTCGCGGCCGAACCCTCGGCCCGGGTGGCCTGCGAAACCTTTCTCACCGATAGCCTGGTGGTGCTCGGCGGCGAGTTCCACACCGTGGACCCGGCCGTGTTCGCGCGCATCCGCGACGAGGCCCCGGCCCTGGTCCGCAACCTCCTGCGCGACACCGGCTACAGCGGCGACTTTCCGGGCATCGACCCGGACCGCTGCGAAATCCTGCTGCGGTTCAGTCACCAGTCCGCGGACATCCGCCAGGGGGTGGAGCGGGGCGAGGAGATCGGCGCCGGCGACCAGGGGCTGATGTTCGGCTGCGCTTGTGACGAGACCCCGGAACTGATGCCCCTGCCGATCCTGCTCGCCCACCGGCTGGTGGAGCGGCAGGAGCAGCTGCGTCGGAGCGGCGAGTTGCCCTGGTTGCGGCCGGACGCCAAGAGCCAGGTGACCGTGCGCTACCGCGGCGACCGTCCCGAGGCCGTGGACACGGTGGTGCTCTCCACCCAGCACGACGCGGCCGTGGACATCGACACCCTGCGCCGGGAGGTGGCCGAGCGGATCATCCACCCGGTGCTGCCCGCCCATCTCTGCCCGCAGCCGCCGCGGGTGCTCATCAACCCCACCGGCCGGTTCGTGGTCGGCGGGCCCATGGGCGACACCGGCCTCACCGGCCGCAAGATCATCGTCGACACCTACGGCGGCCGCTGTCCGCACGGCGGCGGCGCCTTCTCCGGCAAGGATCCGTCCAAGGTGGACCGGAGCGCGGCCTACGCGGCCCGCCACGTGGCCAAGAACATCGTCGCCGCCGGCCTGGCCCGGCGCTGCGTCCTGCAGCTGGCCTACGCCATCGGCGTGAGCGCGCCGGTGAGCCTGCTGGTGGACACGCAAGGAACGAGCGCGGTGGACGAAACCCTGCTCGAGGCGGCGGTGCGGGCGGTGTTCGACCTCACCCCGCGCGGCATCATCGAGCGGCTCGACCTGTGCCGGCCCATCTATCGAAAAACCGCGGCCTTCGGTCATTTCGGCCGGGAACTGGCGGCCTTCACCTGGGAGCGCACCGACTGCGTCGATGCCCTGCAGCGCTTCATCGCCGATCACAACGGCCGCACGGCCTGACCCTCGCCCGTCCTGCCCGGCCCGGAGCAGCTCAGCCCGGGCCGGGCCGGTTCACCCGGCCCACCTCACTTGATCACCGCCAGTTCGGTCTTTTTCCGGGTGACGAAGCGGACCACCGAGTACTCGAACGGGTAGCCGCTCTGGTAGTAGCGGAACGACTGATCGTGCCGCTTGTCCACGCCCTTGACCGTATCCATCCCCAGTTCCACCTGGCTGTCCAGGTCCACCTCGTCGATGAGCGGGATGTGCACGCTCGTGTCCACCGCTATGCCGCCGGCGCCGCGCAGCGTGGCCGGGCCGAGCGCCGGCAGCACCAGGTAGGGGCCGGTGTCCACGCCCCAGTGGCCGAGCGTCTGGCCGAAATCCTCGTTCTGCCGTTTGAGTCCCATGGACGTGGCCGGGTCGAACAGCCCGGCCAGGCCGATGGTGCTGTTGATCAGGAAGCGGCCGGTGGTGGTGGCCGCCTTTTTCCCGCGGAGTTGCAGAACCGAGTTGTACAGGGTGCAGATTTCCCCGATATTCTTGAAGAAGTTGGACACGCCCGTCTGCACGAATTTCGGCGTGACAAACTCGTAGGCATCGACCACGGGCAGGAAGAGGTACTGGTCCAGGGTGTAGTTGAAGGTGTACATGCGCCGGTTGAAGCGCTCCCAGGGGTCGTCCACGTGGGCGATTTTCTCGTCGTCGAACTCGGCCAGGGTGTGCATGGGCGGCTCTTCGTACGATCGCAGGGGCGGGGTGGGGGCGCAGCCCGCCAGGTACACGACGAGCAGCAGAACAGCCGGCAGGGTGGCGGCCCGAAGCAGGGTGGT
>JAGODN010000078.1 GCA_017998195.1 Desulfobulbus sp.
CGACGGCACCATCGAGTACCATCTGCAGATGGTCGCTGGGGCCTTTGTTTCCCCCGACTGCAAGGAGGTTCTTGTACTCTGCCCGGAACTCATCCGCCGGCAAGACGGTTCCAACAAAAACGATTGCGAGCGTAACGCAACCAGACGATTTTTGGTTGATTTCCGGCGGGAACACCCACATTTAAAAGTCATCGTCACTGAGGACGGGCTGAGCGCGAACGCCCCGCACATCAAGGATCTGATGGCCCATGATCTCCGCTACATCCTTTCGGCCAAGCCCGGGGATCACGCCTACATGTTCAGCTTGGTCGATGCCGCGGCCGAGCGGGGCGAAGTGACCGAACTGATCCTGCCCGACGAGAAAAAGGCAGGCAGGACGCACTGTTTCCGCTTCCTCAACGGTGTGCCCCTCAACAAGGTCAGCCAGGACGAGCTGCGCGTCAATTTCCTCGAACATTGGGAGGTGGAGACCAGGGGCGAGGAGGTGATTGTCCGCAACCGCTTCAGTTGGGTCACCGACCTGGCGATCACTGCGGACAACGCCATGGAAATCATGCGGTGTGGTCGTGCCCGCTGGCGGATCGAGAACGAGACCTTCAACACCCTCAAGAACCAAGGCTACAACCTCGGCCACAACTACGGCCTGGGCAAGAAACACCTGAGCGCGGTGTTCATGCACCTGATGCTGCTGGCCTTTCTGGTGGATCAGGTGCAGCAGTTGTGCTGCCCGCTCTTTCAGGCCGCGCGCGCGAAGGTGAGCAGCAAGCGGTCGCTGTGGGAGCGAATACGCAGTTATTTTCATACGTTCATCGCCCCGTCCATGGAGCGGATTCTCCGCATGATCGCCCATGGGTTTGAAGGACTGCAGTGCCCGACCTATGATTAGCGGGTAAGGGGCAGCAGACAATTTGGCAAAGATCAGGAGCCTGTCGAACAACCGCCTCGGCAGGACGGACGGATAACTCCGCCCTAAAAACAACAACTTTTCAGCTTGTTCCGGTTAAAACCGCAGCTCATGCCGGATTTTATCCATTGGCAGGTGAAAAAAAGGTCTGCCCGAGGCAAATCTGGCAAAACTGACAAATTCACCCGTTCAAAGCGGGAGCGGCTGGCTCGTCATGGTGCCGATGTTCCTCCTGACCATGTCCATCCGGGAGAACAAGGCTGAACAGCAGACCATCAACGCGGTGCCGGCCATCCCCGATGGCGAGACCCGCGCCTCGGAGTGGGGCAAGCATTACCCGCGGCAGTACGACACCTTCATGCAGACCCGGAAGAGCGACGAGATCGGCGACGTGCTCAAGGACGACCCGAACATCGTCATCCTCTGGGCCGGCTACGCCTTCTCCAAGGACTACAACAAGCCGCGCGGTCACTACTACGCCCTGGAAGACAACATCAACACCCTGCGCACCGGCGCGCCGGTGGACGCGGTCACCGGGCCCCAGCCCACCGCCTGCTGGACCTGCAAGTCGCCGGACGTGCCGCGGGTGATCAAGCGCGATGGCGAGATGGAGTATTTCACCGGCAAGTGGGCCAAGTACGGTGACGAGATCGTCAACCCCATCGGCTGCGGCGACTGCCACAACAACAAGACCATGCAGCTGACCCTGAGCCGCGACTACCTCAAGCGCGCCCTGGACGCCGAGGGCAGCCTCAAGGTCGCGGACGTCACCCACCAGGACATGCGCTCCCTGGTCTGCGCCCAGTGCCACGTCGAGTACTACTTCAAGAAGACCGAGTGGGACGACAAGGGTGAGAAGAAGATGGCCGCAGTGGTCACCCTGCCCTGGGAGAAAGGGCTCGCCCCGGAGCAGATGGAGGAGTACTACAACAACTACGGCTTCACCGACTTCACCCACAAGCTGAGCAAGGCGCCCATGCTCAAGGCCCAGCACCCGGACTACGAGACCTACAAGACCGGCGTACATGCCCGCAACGGCCTGGCCTGCGCCGACTGCCACATGCCCTACGTGCGTGAGGGCGGCGTCAAGTACTCGAGCCACAAGGTCGGCAGCCCGCTGGACAACATCGGCAATACCTGTCTGAACTGCCACAAGGGCACGGAGGAGGAGTTCCGCGAGACGGTCAAGGTGAAACTGGCACGCAAGGATGAGTTGGCCCGCCAGGCCACCGCGGTGATCGCCAAGGCCCACCTCGAGGCAGCCAAGGCCTGGGAGTTGGGCGCCACCGAGGAGGAGATGAAACCCGCGCTCATGGATATCCGCGCCGCCCAGTGGCGCTGGGACTACTCGGTCGCCGGCCACGGCGCCTTCTTCCATGCCCCGGAGGAGATCCTGCGCACGCTCGCCAACGCCATCAAGAAGGGGCAGGATGCCCGCCTGAAGCTGCGCGTGGTGCTCGCCAGGCACAATGCCGCCGATTTCGAGGCGCCGGAATTTGCCACCAAGGAAGCGGCCCAGCAGCACATCGGTCTCGACATGGCCAAGGAGATCAGCGAGAAGAAGACCTTCCTCAACACCCTCAAGCAGGAGTGGTTCAAAAAAGCCGAGGAAAAAGGCATTTTCGACCCGGCCATGCGCAAGGACATGGTCCTGAAGACCTCCTATTGACCTGCCTCTTTCGAAGCTGAAGAGGGGCAACAACGCGGGCCCCGCCGGCAGAACAGCCGGCGGGGCCTTTTTCGTGGGGCGGATTCCCTCCGCGTTCCGGATGTGCGCCCGTTGCCGGCCGGTTTTTTCTCCTGTTTGACTTTCTCATTCTTTTCTGCTAGTCTCTTCCGGTTCTATGACAAGATGCTGTCGTTCGGCGCATACGGATGGCAACCCGATGATGACCTATGCGATCAGGGAGAGGACATGGCCAGTGTGGTGGTGGTCGGCACCCAGTGGGGTGATGAGGGCAAGGGCAAGATCGTCGATCTGCTGACCCGGTACGCGGATTACGTGGTCCGCTTCCAGGGCGGCAACAACGCCGGTCATACCCTGGTGGTCGACGGCAAGCAGTACATCTTCCACATCATACCCTCGGGCGTCCTCTACCCGGACAAGACCTGCGTGATCGGCAACGGCGTGATCATCGACCCGGGTGTGCTGCTCGCGGAAATGGCCGATCTCGCCGGCCGGGGCATCACGGTCGCGCCCAAGCAGCTGCTCATCAGCGGCAACGCCCACCTGATCATGCCCTACCACCAGCGCCTCGATCAGGCCCGCGAGGCTTCGCTGACCCGGGAAAAGAAGATCGGCACCACCGGCCGGGGCATCGGTCCCTGCTACATGGACAAGGTGGGTCGCGCCGGCATGAAGGTCGGTGACCTGCTCGACCCGGCCCTGTTCCACGACAAGCTCCAGGCCGCGGTGGAAGAAAAGAATTTCGTGCTCACCCGCCAGTTCGGGGCCGAGCCGGTGGACTACGCCGCCATCGCCGGCCAGTTCGACGAGTTCGCGGCCCAGCTCGCCCCCTATGTGGGCAACGTCTCGGTGGTGCTCGACCAGGCCCGCAAAGAGGGGAAAAACATCCTGTTCGAAGGCGCCCAGGGCACCCAGCTGGACATCGACCACGGCACCTATCCCTTTGTCACCTCGTCCAACACCATTGCCGGCAACGCCTGCATCGGTTCCGGGTTCGGGCCGGTGCACATCGACGAGGTGATCGGCATCCTCAAGGCCTACACCACCCGGGTGGGCGAAGGGCCCTTCCCCACGGAACTGCCCGAGGGCGACCCCATCGGCGACACCCTCCAGCAGAAAGGTCACGAGTTCGGGGCGACCACCGGCCGCCGTCGGCGCTGCGGCTGGTTCGATGCGGTGGTGGCCAGTGACGCGGTGCGCCTGAACGGGCTGACCGGGTTCGCGGTCACCAAGCTGGACGTGCTCTCCGGGCTGAACAAGTTGAAGATCGCCACCCGCTACGAGGTGGAGGGCCAGACCTGGACGCACATGCCGGAAAACATCCGCAAGGCGCGCCTGGCCCGACCGGTGTACGAGGAGGTGGACGGCTGGAACGCCGAGATCCGCGCGGTGCGCTCCTTCGACGACCTGCCCGCCGCGGCCCGCGCCTACCTGCGCCGGCTGGAGGATCTCACCGGTGTGGCCCCGGCCATTGTCTCGGTCGGCCCGGACCGCGAGGAAACCCTCTTGCTGCGCAACCCCTTCGCCGTCTGAGCGGGCGGTTTTCCGCCGCTCCTCTTGCCAATTGGCGAAGAATGATTACTGAAAAACAGTTCTGGTGCCCTGCCGGTTTCCCGGCGGGTCCGTTGGGGGGGGCGCCGGAACCACAGCGCGTGCATCCCGGAGATCAACCGCTCCGGGATTTTTATTCCATGGAGGTGGACAGCATGGCCCGAATCACAGTGGAAGACTGCCTGGACAAGGTGGGCGATGACAATCGCTTCACCCTCATTCACCTGGCGGTGGAACGCATCCGCCAGCACCGCAAGGGCGAGCCCTTTCTGGTGGCCGGCAAGAACAAGGAAATCGTCATGACCCTGCGGGAGATCGCCGCAGGCAAGGTCACCTTCGACAACATCCACGAACTGCCCAAGCAGCGCAAGGCCGAACTTGCCGCCGAGGCGGCGGCAGAGGACGACGCGGACGAATAACGTCGACGGACGAGCGGACTATGAGCAAGAGCTACTACGAGATCCTCGGCATCGGTAAGGACGCCTCGGCCGAGGCCATCAAGAAGGCCTACCGCAAGCAGGCCATGAAGTTTCATCCGGACCGCAACCCCGGGGACGCCGAGGCCGAGGAGAAATTCAAGGAGGCCGCCGAGGCCTACGAGGTACTCAGCGACCTGCAGAAGCGGCGCATCTACGACGCCTACGGCAAGGAAGGACTGCGCAACAGCGGCTACAGCGGTCCGGGCAACAGCGAGGACATCTTCTCGCACATCAACGACCTGTTCGGTGACCTGTTCGGCTTCGGCGGCGGCGGCCGCGGCCGGCGGCGTGACCCCAACGCGCCGGCTGCGGGCAACGACCTGCGCTACGACATCCGCATCTCCTTCATGGAGGCGGTCCACGGCGTCAGCCGCCAGGTGGACCTGACCAAGAAGGAGACCTGCTGGACCTGCGAGGGCACCGGCGCCCGGCCGGGCAGCAAGCCCCAGGTCTGCCCGCAGTGCCAGGGCCGCGGTCAGGTGATCCGCAACCAGGGCTTCTTCCAGGTGAGCACCACCTGCCCCCGCTGCGGCGGTGCCGGTCAGGTGATCAGCGACCCCTGCAACGACTGCCATGGCCAGGGTTTGGTCAACCGCAGCAAGAAGGTCAACGTGCGCATCCCGGCGGGCGTGGACAACGGTTCGCGCATGCGGCTCGCCGGCGAGGGCGAGGGCGGTCGCCGCGGCGGCCCGTCCGGTGACCTGTACGTGGTCATCCACGTGGACGAGCACGAGCATTTCCAGCGCGAGGGGCAGATCATCTTCCTGCGCCTGCCGGTGTCCATGGCCCGGGCCGCCCTCGGCTGCGAGGTGGAAGTGCCCACCATCCACGGCACCGCCACCCTCAAAATTCCGGCCGGCACCCAGTCCGGCGAGCACTTCACCCTGCGCGGCGAGGGCGTGCCCAGTCTGCACGGCGGCAGCCGCGGCGACATGGTCGTCGAGGTGCAGGTACAGACGCCCACCAGGCTGTCCAAGGAACAGAAGGAGCTGCTGCGCCAGTTCGATGCCCTGTGCCAGAGCGAGGAGGAGGGGTTCTTCTCCCGCCTGTTCGGCGGCGGGCTTGGCAAACAGAAGAAGAAAAAGGCCGACAAGGAGGAAAAGGTCGCGCATGGCTGAGCAGGCGCGGTTCACCCACTTCGACGAGGCCGGCAACGCCCGCATGGTCGATGTCGGCGGCAAGGGGGAAACCGTCCGCCGGGCCGTGGCCGCCGGCGCGGTGACCATGGCCCCGGAGGCGTACCGGATGGTGCGAAGCGGTACCATGGCCAAGGGCGATGTGCTCGGCGTGGCCCGCATCGCCGGCATCATGGCGGCCAAACGGGTGGACCAGCTCATTCCCCTGTGCCATCCCCTGCTGCTCACCAGCGCGGACATCGCCTTTGCCTTCGACGACGCCACCCACACCATCACCATCGAGGCCGAGGTGGCCATCACCGGCCGCACCGGCGTGGAAATGGAGGCCCTGACCGCCGTGTCGGTGGCGGCCCTGACCGTCTACGACATGTGCAAGGCGGTGGACAAGACCATGGTGATTTCCGCCATCCGCCTGCTCGCCAAGAGCGGCGGCAAGAGCGGCGAGTTTGTCAGGCCCGGGCCGGCCTGAGCGACCACCCCATCAATTCACCCCTGCTGGAGAGCGGCTATGGATGAGCAGGAACTGAGTCAGTTCAAGAAACAACTGGAAGCCATGAAGGTCGACATCAACTCCGACGTGGAGAAGACCCTGACCGAAATGACAAGCCAGACCGGGAATATCCCGGACCCCAACGACCGCGCCACCATGGAGTCGGACCGGAGCTTCGAACTGCGCATCCGCGGACGGGAGCGCAAACTCATGGAAAAGGTCGACGAGGCGCTGGCGCGGATCGAGGACGGCACCTACGGCATCTGCGCCGGGTGCGGCGAGGATATCGCCGTCAAGCGGCTGCAGGCGCGGCCGGTGGCCAAGTTCTGCATTGACTGCAAGACCAAACAGGAACAGAAAGAAAAGGAACAGGGGCGCTAACACACATGCCTGAATTACGGAAAGACCCGATCCTGGGCCGCTGGGTGATCATCGCCCAGGAACGGGGCAAACGACCGACCGATTTCCTCATCGAGGAGTTCAAGGTCAAGGGCGGCTTCTGCCCCCTCTGCCCCGGCAACGAGAAGACCACCCCGGACGAGGTGCTCGTCTACGGCCGGGAGTGGGGGTACCCCAATACCGCCGGCTGGCAGCTGCGGGTGGTGCCCAACAAGTACCCGGCCCTGATCATCGAGGGCAACCTGGACAAGCAGGGCGAGGGGCTCTACGATCGCATGAACGGCATCGGCGCCCACGAGGTGATCATAGAGAGCCCCAACCACCAGGACCGTTTCTCGCACCTGCCGCCGCACCACATGCTGCTCACCTTCCGCGCCTTCCGTGACCGGATCCGCGACCTGGCCAAGGACAGTCGCTTCAGCTACGTGGTGGTGTTCAAGAACTTCGGCAAGGCCGCCGGCGCCTCGCTCGAGCACAGCCACTCGCAGCTGGTGGCCCTGCCCATCCTGCCGCGCCAGGTGACCTCGGAGCTGGAAGGCAGCCTGAACTACTACCGCTACAAGGACCGCTGCATCTTCTGCGACATCATCCGCCAGGAGATCCAGCAGAAGATCCGGCTGGTCTGCGAGAACAGCCAGTTCGTCACCGTCACCCCGTTCGCGCCGCGCACGCCGTTCGAGATGTGGGTGCTGCCGCGCCATCACAGCTCCTCCTACGCCGACCAGGACGACGCCTCGCTCACCGCCCTGGCCGAGATCTTCTCCGAGACCCTGCGCCGGCTGGACGGGTGCATTCCCAACGTGCCCTACAATTTCGTCCTGCACACCCAGCCGCTGCGTTCCGGGCCGCTGGAGCACTACCACTGGCATTTCGAGATCGTGCCCAAGCTGACCAGCATGGCCGGCTTCGAATGGGGGACCGGGTTCTACATCAATCCCATGCCGCCGGAGGAGACCTGCCGGTACCTCCGCGACGTGCATCTCTAGGAGGCTGCCATGGACAAGAAACGCATTCTGCTGGTCGACGACGAGGACGGCATTCAACTCCTCTACCGCGGCGAGTTCGAGGACGAGGGCTACCTGGTCGACTCGGCCCGCAACGGCGAGGAGGCCCTGGCCCGGTTCCGCGCCAACCCGCCCGACCTGGTGCTGCTGGACATCAACATGCCGGGCCTGAACGGGATCGAGGTGCTCCGCCAGATGAAGGAGCTGCGCGCCGACCTGCCGGTCATCCTCTGTTCCGCCTACCCGGAGTACAAGCAGGATTTCGGCAGCTGGGCCTCGGACGACTACGTGGTCAAGTCGGCCAACCTGGATGAACTCAAGGCCGTGGTGCGCAAGCACCTCGGCTGAGCCCACCGGCCGGCGGGGCGGGGCCGGCCGCCCCTGTCCGGTTCCCCGGCCGGCGGTGGCCCCATGAAGGATATCCAGAGCCTGCCCGACCTGCGGCGCATCAGCATCCGCAAGGTCGGGGTCAAGAACATCACCTACCCGATCATCGTGCTCGACAAGGAGCGCAAGACCCAGCAGACCGTCGCCCGGGTCAACATGTACGTCAACCTGCCGCACCGGTTCAAGGGGACGCACATGAGCCGTTTTGTCGAGATCCTCAACCGTTTCCACGGCAAGTTCAACCTCCGCGCCTTCCACCGGATTCTCGAGGAGATGAAGGTCCGGCTCGAGGCCGAGGCGGCCCACCTGGAGATCGCCTTTCCCTATTTCCTGCACGGCGGGGCGCAGGGCGCGACCCCGGGGCTGGAACGCTACGAATGCCGGCTGCACGGCTCGCTCGCCGACCGCCTCGACCTGGTGGTCGAGGTGGACGTGCCGGTGGCCCTGCGGACCGGGCTCGCCACCGCTGGCGGGGATTCGGCGTTGGCCGGCATCTGGGGCATGGTCACGGTGGCGGTGCGCATGAACCGCTTCCTGTGGATCGAGGATCTGATCGCGCTCATCGGCGAGGGCGCGGCCGCGCCCCCGGACCCGGCCGGGCCGGTGGAATCCGTGTGCCGGCGGGTCGGTTCGGTGCTCGCCGCCAGCGGCGCCTTCGACCGGTACAAAGTTGTTGTGAAAAACATAGCCAGCGGGTATGCAGCGTTTGCCTCCAGCGAATGGCCCGAACCGGCCGAAACCGCTGCCATTCACTGATTCCGGCGGCCTCCCGCGGACCACGCCGCACCACCCGGGCCGCGCCCTGCTTCCCGAACACCTCAAACAGGAACGGACTGCGATGCATGAGCTTCTCTTTGAAATCGGCACAGAAGAAATCCCGGCCGGGTACATCCAGCCAGCCCTCGACGCCCTGGCCGCCAATGCGGCGCGGAAACTCCAGGACCTGGGTCTGGCGTTCACCGGGGTCCACACC
>JAGODN010000079.1 GCA_017998195.1 Desulfobulbus sp.
GTCGCGCGCAGCGTGTCGAGCCGTGGATCGGCGGGAGAAGCGTCGGGCATCGGGTTGCTTGCGCGCGGGCGCGAAGTTCGCGCGGCATCGCTGCGGCGATACCCCCGGCGCCGGGCTAGAATGCGCGGATTCTAGCAAACCCGATTGATTGCATTTCGTCGATGAAGCTCTCCGCCGGCGACAGGCTGGTACTACACTATACAGACGATTATAACCAGGAGGAGGACGGCAAGGGCACCGAGGCCACCCCATCGGGCTGGCGGCCCGGCAAACTCACCCTCAAGCCCGGTCCGGAACTCGTGGGCAGGGTGTGGGAGGTGTGGAAGGTCAGCATGGAACGGGAGTAGAGGAATAACCTTTTCTTTTTTCGTCGCGAAGGAAGAGCACGGGTCGGTTCGGCGGTCATGGCAGACGCCGATCGGCCCGTGCTTTTTTCGGGGCAGCCATCACCCGGCGGCCCTTGGCAGGGCCCGGCCCGTCCACCGTGGGCAGGGCCGGACGATTGCTGACCGGGATCGATGTCGTCCCGCCGGGTGCGGGACGGTTCTTTTGGCCAGAATTCCGGTTGCCTCCGCGCCGGGGGTGTGCTTTTCTTTTTCAGGACCAACAGCGGCCCGATCGGCCGCAGGGAACCATCGCCAGGGGAGGCAGGAGTATGTTTGAAAGCGCGGAGTTGGGGCACAAGGTCAAGAAGTCCGTGTACGAGAAAGAGGTGCCGGCACTGCGCGCGGCCCTGCTCGAGGCGCAGCTCGAACTGGCGCAGACGGCCCGGTGCCAGGTCATCATCCTCATCGGCGGCCTGGACGGCTCCGGCCGCGGGGCCACCGTCAACCTGCTCAACGAGTGGATGGACCCGCGCCACATCCAGAGCCACGGCATGGGCGAGCCCTCAGACGAGGAACTCGACCGGCCGATGATGTGGCGCTTCTGGCGGGCCCTGCCGCCCAAGGGCAAGATCGGCGTGTTCCTCGGCTCCTGGTACACCTGGCCGATCCTCAACCGGGTGCGCGGCGTCACCAAGGCGGCCGACCTGGAGCAGAGCCTGGATCGGGCCAAGCAACTGGAGACCATGCTGGTCGACGAGGGCGCGCTGATCATCAAGTTCTGGCTGCACCTGTCCAAAGAAAAGCAGGAGAAGCGGCTCAAGAGCCTGGAGAAGAACCCGCTCACCCGCTGGCGGGTCACCGACCGCGACTGGAAACGGTTCAAGGCCTACGATAAGTTCCAGGAGGTGCACGAGCAGGTGATCCGCCAGACGAGCACCGCCGACGCCCCCTGGCTGATCGTCGAGGGCGAGGACGCCAACTACCGCAGCCTCACCGTGGGCAAGGTGATCCTCAAGGCCCTGCGCGACCGGCTCGACCAGGAGCCGGCGCCGCCGCGACCGGTGGCCGCGCCCACGCCCATGCCGCCGGTGGACGACCTGCACCTGCTGCGCACCCTGGACATGACCCAGGCCATCGGCAAGGACGCCTACAAGGACAAGCTGGAGAAGGAACAGAACCGGCTCAGCCAGCTCACCCGCGACCCCAAGTTCAAGTACATGTCGGTGATCGCGGTGTTCGAGGGCAACGACGCCGCCGGCAAGGGCGGCTGCATCCGCCGGGTCACCGGCGCGCTCGACGCCCGCTGGTACCAGGTCATCCCCATCGCCGCGCCCACCGAGGAGGAACGGGCCCAGCCCTACCTGTGGCGGTTCTGGCGGCACCTGCCGCGCAAGGGCCGGGTGACCATCTTCGACCGCTCCTGGTACGGCCGGGTGCTGGTCGAGCGGGTGGAGGGGTTCTGCTCCGAGGCCGACTGGATGCGCGCCTACGGCGAGATCAACGAGTTCGAGGCGCAGATGGACCGGCACCACCTGGTGGTGGTCAAGTTCTGGCTGGCGATCACCAAGGACGAGCAACTGCGCCGCTTCGAGGAGCGGCAGCAGATCGCCTTCAAGACCTTCAAGATCACCGACGAGGACTGGCGCAACCGCGAGAAGTGGGAGGACTACGAACACGCGGTGTGCGACATGGTCGACCGCACCAGCACCCTGGTGGCGCCGTGGACCCTGGTCGAGGCCAATGACAAGAACTTTGCCCGCATCAAGGTGCTCAGGACCCTGTGCGCGCGTATCGAGGAGCGGCTGGAGCGGCTGCGGGCCGAGAACGTGGACTACCTGGACAAGCCGAAGAAGCGGCGCTGAGCGGGGCGCCGCGGCCGGCGGCGGTTGACAGGCAGCCTGTGCGCGGGTACGATCGACCACTTTGCCAGTGCGCGGAGTCCGGGGTTTGGAGGGAGCCGGGACAACAACCGTGTGGCGCTCAACAAACCTGGAAACGTGGAGGTACTGAGGATGCACAAAATGCTGATGGTCTGGATGGCGGCGCTGCTGCTGCTCCTGCCGGCAACGATGGCCCGGTCCGGCGAGCACCGGCTCGGCGGCGGCGTCAACTACTGGGTGGCGCTGGAGGATCTGGACGAGGACGACGTGGACGAGGACGGCTTCTCCTACCTGTTCAGCTACCAGTACATGATGGACTGGATCGGGATTGAACTCGACGTGGAACTGCTGCCCGACCGGTTCGGCGAGGACGCGGTGGCCCCGGCCGCCTGGTTCCTTCTGGGTGAGACCCTGTACGCCGGCGCGGGCATCGGCATCGCCAACTATGACGGCGATTTCGCCGACGAGCCGTTCTTCGCCCTGCGCGCCGGGCTCAACCTGGAGGTGCTGCCGAGCCTGTACGCGGACCTGTCGGTGAACTACCGGTTCAACGACGAGGCCGACCTGGAGGATGACGACCGCAACATCGACACGGACACGCTCTTCCTCGGCGCGGCGGTGCGCTTCAGCCTGTAACACCCATCCCCATCACGAACAAAAGGGGCTCCGGCGGTATCGCCGGGGCCCCTTTTTTCATGCCGTCGCGCGTCGGGCGAACCCGGCCGGCGCTACTCGTGGCGCAGGGCGTCGATGGGATCGAGCCGGGCCGCCCGGCGGGCCGGGAAGAAGCCGAAGATCACCCCGATGGCGGCGGAGAAGAGGAAGGAGAGGAGGTTGGTGAGCGGGTCGAACAGGTAGGGGATGCCCATCATCCGGGCAATGGTCATCGAGGCCCCGGCCGCCAGCGCGAGGCCAATCAGCCCGCCCAGGCTGGCCAGCACCACCGCTTCGATCAGGAACTGGAGCAGCACCTCGCGTTCGAGCGCGCCGATGGCCAGGCGGATGCCGATCTCGCGGGTGCGCTCGGTCACCGACACGAGCATGATGTTCATGATGCCGATGCCGCCCACCAGCAGGCTCACCGCGGCCACCGCGCCGAGCAGCATGGTGAGGATGCGGGTGGTGCCGGTGAGGGTTTCGGCGATCTGGCGGGTGTCCATGACGCGGAAGTTGTCGTCCTCGTTTTCAGCGATGTTGCGCCGTTCGCGCATGAGCAGCACCAGCTGCTCCTTGGCCGCGTCGATGGAGGCGCCCTCGCGCACGGACACGGTCAGCCGGCTCACGTCCTGGCTGCCGGTCAGGCGGCGTTGCACGGTGCGCAGCGGCATGACCACGGTGTCGTCCTGGTCGCTGCCCATGGCCGACTGGCCCTTGGCCTTGAGCAGGCCGACCACCTCGCAGGAGAACTGCTTGATGCGGATGTCGCTGCCCACCGGGTTCTGGGTGCCGAACAGGTTGCTGCGCACCGTTTCGCCGATGACGCACACCGCCCGGCCGGAGCGCTCCTCGGTTTCGCTGAACTCGCGGCCGCTGACGATCTCCCAGTTGCCGGCGCGGAAGTGGTCGTTGGTGGAGCCGGTGACGATGGTCGACCAGTTGCGCGCCTGGTAGACCGCGGTCACCGACAGGCTGGCCACCGGCGCCACCGCCTCGATGGTGCTGATCTGGGTGCGGATCGCCTCCACGTCGGCGAGCTTGAAGTTGGGTGCCGCGTCCGCGGTCGGGCCGAACCGCTGGCCCGGCCGGAGCATGAGCAGGTTGGAACCCATGCTCGAGATCTGGTCGGACACCGAGCGGGTGGCGCCCTTGCCCAGGGTGACCATGGTGATCACCGCGGCCACGCCGATGACCACGCCGAGGATGGTGAGAAAGGAGCGCAGCACGTTGCGGGTGATGGCCCGCAGGGACAGGAGGAGCGTATTCCAGAGCATCAGGCGGGCCCTCCGTTTTTGGTGTCGCTCTCCACCCGGCCATCGACGAAGCGCACCACCCGGCGGGCATGGGCGGCCATGTCCGGTTCGTGGGTGACCATGAGCACGGTGATGCCCTGGTCGTGGTTGAGGCCGGTGATCAGCTCCATGATCTCCTCGCTGGTGCGCGTGTCCAGGTTGCCGGTGGGTTCGTCGGCGAGCAGCACCGTGGGTTCGGTGACGATCGCCCGGGCGATGGCCACCCGTTGCTGCTGGCCGCCGGAGAGTTCGCCCGGGGTGTTCTTCTCGCGGCCGGCAAGGCCCACCCGGGCGAGGGCCTCGCGCGCCGCGGCGTGGCGCTCGGCGGTCGGCACGCCCCGGTAGATGAGCGGCAGCTCGACGTTTTCCAGCGCGCTGGTGCGCGCCAGCAGGTTGAACCCCTGGAACACGAAGCCCAGGCAGTGGCGCCGCAGCAGCGCCCGCTGCTTGCGGTCGAGCCGCTCGACCGCCAGCCCCTGGAACAGGTAGCTGCCGCTGGTGGGCGTGTCCAGGCAGCCGAGGATGTTCATGGCGGTGGATTTGCCCGAGCCGGAAGGCCCCATGATGGCCACGAACTCGCCCGCCTCGATGGTGAGGTCCACCCCCTTCAGGGCCTGGAAGGCGGCCGCGCCCTGGCCGTAGGTCTTGGTGATGCCGCTCAAGGCGATGAGGGGGGCCGGTTCGTTCATGGCTTGACCGGCTGGGCCTCGGTGATCACCTCCATGCCGGCCCGCAGCTCGCCGGCGGTGACCTCGGTGTGGCGGCCGTCGGTGGCGCCAAGCTGCACCGGAACCGCCACCGGCGCGCCGTTCTGCAGGGTCCAGAGGCGCTGCTCGCCCCCGGTGGGCGTCTGCGCCTGCGGCGCCCGGCGGGCCGAGGACGGCGGCCGCGGCAGGAGCATGCCGAGCGCGCCGCGGTTGTTGTTCGGTTTTTTCACCGCCGCCTCCGGGTCGGGAGGGGTGAAGCGCAGGGCCGCGTTGGGCACGAGCAGGACGTTGTCGCGGGTGAGGGTGGTGATCTCGGCGGTGCCGGTCATGCCCGGCCGCAGGCTGAGGTCCTTGTTGTCCACCGCCAGCACGCCCGGGTAGGAGATGACCCCGTCCTTGTCGTTGGCGCCGTAGCCGATGCGGGTGAGCATCGCCCGGTAGCGCCGGCCCGGCCAGGCGTCGACGCTGAACTCCGCCTTTTGCCCGACCGCCGCCTGGCCGACATCGGCCTCGTCCACGTCCACCTGCAGTTCCATGGTGGTCAGATCCTCGGCGAGCACGAACAGCACCGGCGCCTGGAAGGAGGCGGCCACGGTCTGGCCCGGCTCCACCTTGCGGCTGAGCACCACGCCGTCAAAGGGCGAGCGCAGGTGGGCCTTGTCGATGTTGGTCTGGTCGGTCTTGAGGGTGGCCTCGGCCTGGCCGACCGCGGCCCGGGCGCTGGCCTCGGCCGCCTCGGCCCGCTTGACCGCGGCCACGGCCGTGTCCATCTCGCTTTTGGAGGGCACCTTGCCGCCGGACAGGGCGGCCACCTGGCGGAACCGGGCCAGGTCGGCGCGCACCTCGGCCACCGTGGCCTGGGCCTCGACCACCTTGGCCCGGGCCGCGGCCAGGTTGGCCCGGGAGCGGGCCACTGCGTCCTCGAGCTTGGCCAGGTCGAGCCGGGCCAGCACCTGGCCCTTGGTCACCCGGTCGTTGTCGTCCACGTACACGGTTTCGACGATGCCGGAGAGTTCGCTGCCCACCTCCACCTGGTTGGTGGGCTGCAGGTTGCCGGTGGCCGAGATCCGGACCACCAGGTTGCCGGTGGCCGCCGGTTCGGTGCGGTAGCGGAAGGACGGGGCGCTGCCGCGGCGGTTGACGAGGGCCAGGGTGAGGCCGGCTGCGAGGAGCAGGACCAGGGCGGGGATCAGCCAGCGGCGCCATGGGGGCCTGCGGCCGCCGCCGGTGACAAGCCTGGCGAGCTTCGCGTTCTGGTCGTTGCCGTTTGTTTCCGGTGCGTTCATTGCGGTTCCTTTGCGGGCAGGGGCTCGGTCGACCAGCCGCCGCCCAGGGCCTTGTAGAGACGGACCTGGGCGCGGGCCAGCTCGCCGGTACTGCCGGCCAGCTGTTCGTCCAGGCTGAGTTGGGTGCGCTGCGCGTCGAGCACGCTGAGGAAGTCGGCCAGGCCGCTGGCGTAGCGGTACTCGGCGATGGCCAGGGTGGTGCGGGCGGCGGCCGCGGCCTCGGCCAGCTTGGCCCGCCGGGCGTCGGTGTTGGCCACCGCGGTGAGCGCGTTCTCGACCTCCTCGAGGGCGGCGAGCACGGCCGCGCGGTAGGCGAGGCGCGCCTGTTCGACCAGGGCGTCCTGGATCTCGATGTTGGCGGCGATCCGGCCGGCGTTGAACACCGGCGCGGTGATGCCGCCGAACAGGGAGTGGGTGTTGGCGCCGCGGTCGGCGAGTGCGTCCAGTTCGAGCGCCTCCAGGCCGAGCGACCCGGACAGTCGGAAGCTCGGGTAGCGGGCGGCCTCGGCCTCGCCAAGCCGCGCGGTCTGGGCGGCCAGGCGCCGTTCGGCCGCGCGCACGTCCGGCCGCTGGCGCAGGGTGTCGGCCGGGATGGCGGCGACGATCTCCGCGGCGGCCAGCGGGATGGGCCGGTCCGCGTGCACCAGGCTCTCGAGTTCGCCCGGGTTGCGGCCGAGCAGCACGGCCAGCCGGTTTTTCGCCTCGATCACGGCGGTGCGCAGGGGCGGCAGCACGGCGCGGGTGCTTTCCAGGTCGGTGGTGGCCTGGGCCAGGTCGAGTTCCGACACCAGCCCGGCCTGCTGCCGCCAGCGGATGATCTGGTGGTTCTCGCCGCGGTAGGCGATGCTCTCTTCGGCGATGGCCAGCCGCTGTTCGGCGGTGCGCAGGTCGATGTAGTTGAGCGCCACCTCGGCGGCGAGCGATACGCGCGTGTCAGAGAGCGACTCGACGCTCGCCTCCAGGTCGGCCTGGGCCGCCTCGACCGAGCGGCGCAACCCGCCGAACACGTCCAGCTCCCAGCTGGCGTCGAAGCCGGCGCTGTACAGCTCGCGCGTGCTGCCCGAGCCGCTCTGGCCGCTCGAGCGGCTGCGGGAACCGGACAGCGACGCGTCCACCGACGGCGCCAGCGCCGCCCCGGCCACCCCGCGCCGGGCCCGGGCCTCGCGCAGCCGCGCGCGCGCCTGGGCCAGGTCGAGGTTGGCGGCCAGCGCGTCCGCCACCAGCCGGTCGAGCACCGGGTCGCCAAACCCGTGCCACCAGCGGGCGAGCAGGACCGCGTCCATGGCGTCCGTCCCGGTCCCGGCGGACCACCCGGCCGGCACGGCCAGCTGCGGCTCGCTGTAGTCCGGGCCGACGGCGGCACAGCCGCCCAGGGCGACGGCGAGCAGGGCGGCGACGCAGGCTCCGCGCCGGCAACGGTCGAGCAGGGCGGGCATCACTTACAAGAGCTCGCGGACCGCGGCGATGACCCGGTCCTCGTTGGGGATGTACCACTGCTCCAGGGGCGGGCTGGCCGGCACCGGGATGTCCGGGCCGCACACCCGCCGCAGCGGCGCCTTGAGGCTGTCCAGGGCCTCTTCCATGACCACGGCGGCGATCTCGCCTCCAAAGCCGCCGGTGCGGTTGGCCTCGTGCACCACCACCAGCCGGCCGGTGCGACGCACCGAGGCGAGGATGGTGGCGGTGTCGAGCGGCGCCAGGGTGCGCAGGTCGACCACCTCCGCCTCGATGCCGTCCGCGGCCAGCCGGTCGGCCGCGCGCAGGGCCACGCCCACCATCTTCGACCAGGCGACCACGGTCACGTCGCGGCCGGGCCGCTTGATCTCGGCCGGGCCGATGGGGACCAGGTGCTCGCCCTCGGGCACCGGGCCGAACTGGAAGTAGAGGAGCATGTCCTCGAGGATCACCACCGGGTTGGGGTCGCGGATGGCGCTTTTGAGGAGCCCCTTGGCGTCGGCCGGGGTGGACGGCATGACCACCTTGAGCCCGGGGCAGTGGGCCAGCCAGGCCTCCAGGTTGTGCGAGTGCTGGCAGCCGGCGCCGAAGCCCGCGCCCGCCTTCACGCGCACCACCAGCGGGAAGCTCGACTTGCCGCCGGAGAGGTAGCGCAGCTTGGCCGCGTGGTTGACGATCATGTCCGAGGCCAGGGTGAGGAAGGGCGCGAACATGATCTCCACCACCGGCCGGAGGCCCGCCTCGGCCGCACCCACCGCCAGGCCGGCGATGGCCGCCTCGGACACCGGCGTGTCGCGCACCCGTTTCGGGCCGAAGGTGTCGAGCAGCCCGGCCGTGGGCAGCAGGGGGCTCGCGTGGATGCCCACGCCCACCCCCTCGCCGGCGAGAAACACCGCCGCATCCCGTTCCATCTCCTCGCGCAGACCCTGATTGATGGCCTGGCCCATTCCCAGCTGCTGCATGGCGTCGCTCCTTGTGGTGGTCATTGGCTGTTCACGCGAACACATCTTCGAGCGCCTCGGGCGGTTCGGGGTAGGGGCTGTCCTCGGCGAAGCGGACGGCCGCCTGCACGGTGGCCGCCACCTCGGCCTCCAGGGCCGCGACCCGCGCCTGGTCGAGCAGGCCGGCGGCCAGGAGCCGCTCCCGGGCGAGGGCGAGCGGACAGCGGCGCTGCCAGGCTTCGATTTCCTCGCGCGGCTGGTAGAGCTGGTGGTCGGCCTCGCCGTGACCGCGCCAGCGGTAGGTCTTGCATTCGATCAGGGTCGGTCCGCTGCCGGCCAGGGCGCGCGCCCGTGCCTCGACCGTGACCGCGTACACCGCCTCGGCGTCGTTGCCGTCCACCACCACCCCGGCCATGCCGTAGCCCGCGGCCCGGTCGGCGATGTGCACGGCCCGGG
>JAGODN010000080.1 GCA_017998195.1 Desulfobulbus sp.
CTGTAGGGGCGAATAATTATTCGCCCGGATAATACGCCGTCACTTCTTGCGCCGACCCGATGCCTTCCCCGCCGGGGTGGCATCGACAGGGGCCGGTTCCGTCTCGGCATCGGCAGCCGCCGGGACGGTCGGGTCCGCCTCGGCATCGGCACCGGCCAAGGGGGGCGCCGGTTCGCCGAAGTCTATCTCGTACGGCTCCGGCGCGGCGGACACCTGGTCCGGATCCACCGGCGCTGGATCCTCGACCATCTCCACTGTGAGCATGGGCTCGGCCAGCAGGGCGGCCAACTCCTCCCCGGTCCAGCGGTCGTCCGGCCACTCCACCGGCCGGGCCGCGTGGGCCACGCCGCAGCGGCGGAAGCCCTCTTTCTTCGATGTGATGACAATCATGCGGTCTCCTTCGGAGAAGTGTTCAGCTTGAAGCTGTTGAGCTGTTGAGCTTCGGCCAGCGGCCGCTGCGCGGCCGGAACTCTCAGCTCAAGGGCTCAACAGCTTCTCGCTCAAAAGCTGCCTTCGATCAGCCCTGCCCGGTCGACCCGTAGCTCATCTGCCACAGCCCGTACCCGCCGGCGCACCGTGCCTCGGCGCCGAACCGGTAGGTCTTGCGCATGAACACGTTGTCCGCGTTCATGTCGGTCTGGCTGACAAACACCGGCGCCTTGCGCTGCTGGAACACGAACGGCTTGAGCGGCCGGTTGGTCACGTGCAGGAACCAGGCGGTGGAACTGGTCAGCCGCGGGTTGACCAGCACCCGGGCCGTGCCCTTGTAGGGGTTGGGCGACTGGTCGGTGAGCTTGTCGCTCTCGCAGATCAGCCGGGCCGTGGCCTCGAGCGCGGGCGGCACCTCGAGCACGTCGGGGATCAGGGCCAGGGGCCGCCCCTCGTCGTCGGTGATGCTCATGATGGCCGTGCGCGCCGCGCCGTAGCTGGCCGCGGCAGCCGCGGTGGTGGCGGCGGACAGCGCCGCCGTGCCCTTGTTGGAGACGCTCGCCCCGGCCACCGGGTGGTCGGTGTCGTAGAAGTACTGGCCGTCGTAACAGATCCCGGCGAACGCCCCGTTCTTCAGGTCTGCGTCGATCTCGTCGGGCAGCTGCTTGGAGGAGAATCCGGCCTCCTGCGCCATGGGCGCGTAGATGCCGATCTGGTCGTCCTCGATGTCGTTGCGGTCCACTTCGACCGTGGTTTCCCAGTCGTCGTTGACGATGGTGTACTTGAAGGCGGCCAGGCTCTTGATCACCTTGTCGCCCAGCCATTTCCGCATACGCGGAAAACGGCTCAGCCAGGCGTAGTCGTTCTGCGAGCTGCCGCTCGGCACCAGCATGGTGGTCTCCTGCCACTGCGACGGCGCCGCCTCGAAGGCCTTGTTGAAGATGGTCTTCAGGTTGATGAAGACCGCGGTCAGGTTTTGTGCGTTGACAAGCATGTTCAATCTCCGATTGATAGGGGTTTAGCTGTCTAGCCTTTTAGCTGTTTAGGTCAATGTCAGCGGCCCTGCGGGCCGGAAGCTGCAAGCTCAAAAGCTCGACAGCTTCCAGCTCAACAGCTATCCGCCTGCCGTTTACGGCACCGTAGTCAGCGAAGCGCCATCATTCACCACCAGGCGCCAGGCGCGGGTGCCGCCGATCTGCACGCCGACCAGGTGCACGGTATCGCCGGCGGTGTCCAGGGTGATGGTGTTGTTGCCGGTCTGGTTGATAGCCGAGGCCACCGTGACCACACAGTTCCCGACCCGCACGTCCAGGACCAGGGTGAGCTGCTGGCCGACGAACGAGGGGATGGCGAGCGTGCGCGTCTCCGCCCCGGCGGTGGTGAGGGCGCACGCGCCGGAGCGCGTCACCGGGATGGCCTTGGTCGCGTTGCCCGGGTCGGCGATGGTCACGCCGGTGATGCGCGGGTAGATCTCGGCCAGGGCCGCCTCCACGTCAGCGGCCGAGGGGAACGTGCCGGTGTCGGCGATGCTGATCGCGCTGGCCGCGTGCGCGCCGCTGGCATCGGCAATGTGCGTGGCCACGTCCGCCTGGCGGATGGCCGGATCGATGTCCACCCACACGTGGGTGGTGTCCACGTAGCCGGCGATGATGCCGCAGTAGATGTCGTTGGTGGTGGTCGCGGCCAGTCCCACGGTCTCGTCGTCCACCAGGAACACCGAGTCGCCGATGTTCGCCTGGGTGGCCGCGGCAATGGCGCACTTCACCAGGCCGCGGCGCTGCACCACGCACAGCTGGTCGCCATCGTCGCCGCTGGCGTTGTCGCGCTGCTGCATGGCAATGCCCTGGAAGATCAGACCGGCCGTGTCCGCGCCGGGCACCAGGTAGCCGTCCGCGTCCACGCAGACCAGGGCGCCCGCGTAGATCTTGGACGTGCCGTTGACCGGGAAGGCGAGCTGTACGCCGTCGGTCCGTTCGATTTGTTTGTCGCTCGTCAAAGCCATGTTCAACCTCCGGTTGAATGTAGGTGGTTAGGCTATAGGCTATTAGGCTGTAGGTCAAAGGGACCGGCCCTTCGGGCCGCTGGCTGTAGCCTACAGCCTAACCCCCTACAGCCTACCAGCCTGCAGTTCAGACGCCGTACTTCGCGATGTCCTCGGGAGTATTCCCGAACATCTCCATCACCTGCCGCTGCTCGGCATTCAGCGCTTTCGCGCCGGCCGGGGCTTCTTTGCCGTCCAGCCCGCTCGGGTCGCCGATGGCCGGGGCCGCGGCCACGAACGCCGCGAACCGTTCCAGCCCGCCCTCCTGGCTGCACTGGGCCCGGTGATAGTCCACCGTGGCCGGGGTGATCTTGCCGGCCGCCAGTGCGCCGTCGATGGCCGCCTGGATCTCGCTGTCGAGTTTGGCCTTGCGGATCTCGGCCAGCCCCTGCTCGGCATTGGTGGCGCGGGTGAGCGCCTGGTCGTAGTCGGCGCGCGGCACGAACTTCTCCAGGCTCGGCTGCGCGTTCATGGCCGAGGCCAGCTTGGTGTTCAGTTCCTTGACCGCGTTCACCGCGGTCGCCTCGGTCGCGTCCTCGGGCAGCCCCAGGGCTGCCAGCACTGCTTTCAACATAGGCTGTTCCTCCGGGGTGGTATCCCCTTGGTTGTTTGCGGGGCCGCTCCCTTTTTCAGGGACACTCCCCATGTTTTCAAAGTTCAGCGCCGGCAGGTGCAGGTTCGGTCGGTTGGTCAGCGCCACCGAGGTCAGCCCCTTGATGCTGCCGTCGCCGGGGTTATATAAAATCACCGGGCTCAGGTAGCGGTACTGCTTGCCGCCCACCAGCCCCCGGCCGGTTTCGTTCCAGTTGACCGCGCCCCAGATGGCGCCGTCGATCACTTCCAGCTGATGCACCCAGCCGGCCGCCGGCGCGGGCTCGCCCTTGGGCGCGCGCAGCTCCGTGCTGTGCTCGATGTCCACGGGCAGCTCCGTGCCCTGCTCGATGAATCGGTCCACGACCTGCTGCGGATCGTCGAGCACCCACTGCCGGCCGTCGCGACCGACCACCGCACCCGCGGGGATGAGCTGCACCCGCTCGGGCAGATCGCCGGTGAGTTCGACAAAGTTGATGGCGATGCGTTTCACAATTTCCCCTCCACTATCCAGTTCTGCAGCAGGTCCTGGATGTCCTCGATTTCTTCGTCCGGAATGACCATGAACTCGCGCTGCGGGATGGTCACCTTGCGGCCCCGGCCGGCCTTGCCGCCGAAGTTGTGGATGGCCGCGTAGACCACATTGGTGCCGACCAGCACGGTGCGGTCGCCCACCGGCTGGGCGCTGATCGAGTTCATCAGCCGGCCGGTGTCGCGCAGCGGCTGGCCGTCGCGCAGCTTGAGCGGCGCCCACTTGGTGGGCCGGCCGCCCTCGGTGAAGTTGCGCTGGATGGTCTGCTCGGCCAGGTCCGCCACCGCGCGCAGGGCCGGTGCCGGTCGGCTGATCCGTTCGACCAGGTCATCGGCCAGCCGCTCCAGTTCGCTCGTGTCCACCCGATAGCTGACGCCACTCATGCCGCCATCCCCGCAACCCCGTTTAAAACCCGTTTAAACTTCGCTGTATCGAACGCGCCGCGCCCGGTGCGTACATCCGGACCCGTTCCCATGAAAATGAAACTGAGGGCATTCTGCGCGTTCCTGTCGGCCGTCGGGTCGTTATTGACGCCGGGGCCGCTTTGTGGGTATGCTTCAACTGTTCTCTCCCCACCCTCAACGGAGGCCCAGATGAACCCAGAAGAGGAATGGCTCAAGGTAGACCCTGACCTGTTCGAGTCCTACGTGCAGCGCTTCGGCATGGTCTGCTCGTTCACCCGCCCGCACCTGAGTGCCGAGCAGTTCAACGAACTGTTCCGCACGGCTTTGGAGACCGGCGTGGAGATCGACTATGAGGCCGCAGGGTGGGACCCTGCTCCTCCCGTCGACGTACTCATCTAGCTCCGAGTTCCTCCACCACCTGCTCAAACGCCGCCGCCAGCCTGGGGAACATCTGCTGTACAAAATCCAGGTCTTCCCCTCCCACCGTGTAAATATCGACCAGGTTGGCAAAGGCTTGTGTCACCCTCCCTTTCAGCCCTCTCTGTGCGTAATACATGGAGTGGTGCCCGAACCTTCCCTGAATTTTGTTGTAAGTGATCGCCCCGATGAGGTCGGAGAGCGCCGCTTTCATTTCCCATGGCCCACCGGCGGCAATGAGTGCGCGTAAATCGCTGGCTGCCTGCGCGGGCAGCCTGCTGATGGCAAGGTCTTCGTCGAGCAGGGCTTGTGCAAAATCAGTCCGGATCGATCGCTGTTCAGGCCCAGAGGCATAGTCAATGTGGTGGCCGAACTCGTGGCGGAAGGTCCTCAACACCCCGACCGGACTACTTCGCGCCAGCGTGCCAAGGGTGATTTCTTTCAGGGCCGCCGTGTAAAAGGAGCCCTTCTTGCGTTGCTTCTTGACCGCAACGCTCCCCTCGAACTTCCGCACCACGGCCATGATGTTCTCCGGAGCGTCGGCGAACGCCTGCAGGGCGATCTTGCGCAGCCCCTTGTCCGTCACCTGGCTGAACTGCGGCAGGGCTGCGGCCGCCCTGGCCGCCGTTGCCGCGGCCCGCATGCGCTCCTCGGCCTCCTTGACCTGGCCAAGCGTCGGGTAGACCACCTTGCCGGGGTTGATCTCAAACCCCGGATCCGGCAGCAGCTGCCGGGCCGGCATGCGGTTGCCGGTGATCGGGTCGATGGGTTCGATCAGGCCATTGGTCGGGTCGTCCTCTTCGATTTTCACCCCCATGCGCTCGGCCTGGCGGGCGGTGAGCCCGATCACCGAGCAGCGGCAGCGGTAGCCGTTGGGCGGGAACCAGGTGTCCCAGGTGGGATGATCCGCCGGCCACACGCGGCCGTCCATGGCCAGGTGGGTGGGCCGGGTGCGGCGGTCGTTGATGGCGCTGTACTGCCAGTAGGGGAAGGCGCCGGAGTCCTTGAGCCGCTTGTACTTGCCCACGTTGTAGGCGGTCTGGATATTGGTGCGGAAGATGTTGTCCACCCGCCAGGTGCGCTTGCCGGTCCAGCCGCGGCGCTCGAAGATCGCGCCGCACTCCTTCTTGAAGTCGGCGAGCGTCGTGCCCTGGTCGATGGCCCGGCGGATGGCCTCGAACACCGTGGTCAGCTCGTCGCCCCTGGCAATGCCACTGACCGCGAACGCCTTGACCTTGGCCTCGGCGCTGAGTTTGGCGAACTCGCCCGGGCCGAGCTGGACCTTGTCGGCCCAGAAGGCTTGGGCTTCGGCCATTGGTAGGGGGGTGAGTTCGATGGTCATGGCAGCAAGCTATTGAGCTGGTAGCTGTTGAGCTGTTGAGCTTTCTTCTTGCGGCCGCGCAGCGGCCGGTAACTGCAGGCTAAACGGCTCAACAGCTAATCCTCTTCAGGCTGTTGGCCGGCCCGGCCAAACATCTCCGCCGCGACCGTGGCCCGCTCGACCATCTCGGTCAGGGTGTCCATGTCCATCTCCGGCCACAGGGCGAGCAGGTTCTCGATGGCCTCCTCCCAGGTCGCAGCGGCCTGCACCGCCTCGACGATCCGCGCCTCGTTGGCGCTGAGGTCGACCCCGGCCATGGCGCGGTCGGCGAGGTCCTCTAGGGCTTGCTGCTCGGGCGTGAACCGCCCTTGCTGTTCGGAGCTGTTGAGCTTGAAGCTGTTGAGCTCTTGAGCTTCTTCTTCCGGCCGCGCAGCGGCCGCTGGCTTCCGGCTCAACGGCTCAACAGCTTCCGGCTCAACAGCTCCCGGCGCAGCCGGCACCGCCGGCCCCAACACCTCCGCCCCCTCCTCCGGCTCCGGCAGCCCGAACTTGTCTCGGATCACGCTCTGCTCCACCTTCAGCCCCAGCGGCACCAATTTTTCCAAAGCACTGACCAGCAGGGTCAGGTCCTCCTGATCCGGGGCGCGCATCTGCAGTTGCGGATAGCGCTGCTGCGGTCCCCAGTTCAGGTCGATGAACGGCTGCACCAGGTCGCGGTTCAGGGTGGCGGCCAGCTGCCAGGCGTCGTCGTCGCGGATGTCCTCGCGCACCTCGGCCTGGGCGTCCTCGTTGCCGAGCTTGCCGGCCGTGCCCTCGGTGGTCGCGGTCTGGCCGAGGATGCCCCGGCTCACCTGCTTGTCCAGCCAGTCGGCCAACTTCTCGAACAGCTCGTTGCCCGCGCCGCTGCCCTTGGCCGCCTCGATGAACTCCACCATCATCGAATCCGGAATCACCGCTGCCGCGTCCGATCCCAGGTTGGCCACCGCCAGTTTGAGCACGCTGATGTCCTCGCTGGTCGCGCCGGCGCCGTACTTGCCCAGCCTGAGCGGCATGCCGTAGGTCTCGGCAAAGGCCATCCAGTCCTTGACCGCGAAGTTCTTGCACATCCACGCCCAGGCGGCCACGCGGGCAATGCCCTGGCGGATGGGGATGCCGGTCTTGAGCCGCGGCACGTGCGCCACGAACTTGTACGGGGCGAGCGCCAGGCCGTCCGTGCTGTTCGCCTCGTCGAGCAGGCGCGGTTCCTGCCGGGCCAAGCGGTCAAAGCAGAACCAGCGCGGGTCGCGCCACAGGTAGCGATCCGGCCACCACTGGCCGGCCCGGTCCCACATGATCTCGCACACCGAGTAGCCCTTGCCGATGGCGTCCATCAGGTCTGCGCACAAGAAGCGGAAGCCGTCGCGCCGGGCCAGCTCACGCACCTGGTCGGCCAGTTCTTCGTCCTTCGGGTCGTCGCTGGCCGCCTCCACCGTGGCCTCGAGCCGGGTCACCGCCAGCCGCCGCTTGCCCAGCTCGCAGCGGTAGTGCAGGTCGCGTTCCTCCATCTCCTCGGCCAGCGTCAAGTAGGCGGTGGCGTCACCGGCCGCGGCCGCGGCCAACAGCCCCGCGAGGGCATAGGGCGTCAGCCCGCTGGCCGTGGTCTGGTCCCACACCGTGCGGATGCCGGCCAGCGTCGGCCCGGCGAGTTCGCGCTGCAGGTCCCCGGTCTTGACCGGGCGGCCCAGGTGGTCGTAGAGGGTGGTCATCGCGATTCCGCGGTGACGCGGAACCCCGTGGGGGTCTGCGGCTTCTGCGGCTTCTGTTCGTCATCCCCCCAGGCGGCCAGCGCGAGTACTCCGGCAACCAGCAACACCATCGCCACGTAGAGACACTGTTTTTTCATCATCGCTCCCAGCGCGTCAGCGCCTGTAGTTCGGTCACAACGTCGACGGGTAGCCCAAATGCGGCAAACACGCAGCCCTCGCCATCGTTCACCAAAATGTCCATTCCGTCGCGCCCGCAGCGGAACTCCACCTCGGCCGAGTCGACCTCGATCACCAGCGCCCGCCGGACCCGCGCCGTCGCCGTCGATTCGATCATCGCGGCCGGTTCGCGCCGGTCGACCGCCGGTCTCGGCTGGTCACCCCCATTCTCGTTCAACTCCTCTGCCACCTGCATCCTGGCGGCCAGATCCCGCAGGGTGCCCAAGTCCCGTCCAGCCTCGTCACACACCCGCAGGGGCTCGCGTTCCTGCGGCTGGGGCTCGTTCTCCGGTTGCACGTTCTTCGGCGGCCGGCCGGGGCCTATCCTGGCGCCTCCGCGCGCCGCCCCACCGGTGGGCACCTCGACCTTGCCGATGACCTTGGGCCGCTCGAACTCGACCGGGCCGCTGGCGCCCATGGGGACCTGTTGCACGGGGACCACCCTGGCGCGGAAAATGGTCAGCGCGTTCAGCAACTCGCTCCCGGTCTTGCCGTCGGCCACGGCGAAGCATTCGGCACAGAGCCCGTACGCACGGACGCGCTGGTCGCGGCCGCAGTTGCAGCAGGCCGCCTGCTCACCGGGGTCACCGACCGGAGCGGCCCAGTAGCCCTCCAGATCATCCAGGGTCAACGCGCCGGAGACCAGCAGGTCCGCGTCTATCTCTGTCCATGGGTTTTTCAATTCCATCGTTTCCCCTGTGTGCGGCCCTGATACAGGAGCACTCGTTGGCTCGACAGTGAGTCGTCGTTGGCATAATAGGCCTCCCGGCCGCTGAGAACCCACAACACGGAGGGACCGTCCTGCACCGTGGTCTGCTGCGGGGTCCATCGGTTGTCCCAGAGCGCGCGCGGGCTGCGGTTGGCGACCGCCGCGCCCCAATCAGGCTGGATCGTGCCGCTGGTCCCCCCGGATATGCACCGTGCGATGAACCAGCCAGGCAGACCGGCGGAGGGGGGCAGAGCGACCCGGTCTTCGTAGGCGTAGACGTGCCCGGCCTGCCAGGGCTGGGGGGTGAGGTTGTGCACCTCCCAGGTCACGGTGGCGTCCACGATCTGGCTGCCGTGGGTGTTCGTCCACACCGGTTCACCAGCTCCCGAGGCGCCATCGGCGAGCGCGACCAGGTAGACATCTCCCCGGGTGGCGTCGTACGTGGTCGGCACGACGATGTCGCCGGCGACATAGGCCGTGTTGGCCTGCCAGCGCGGACCCTTCCTCTGTTCGGCCCGAGCCACGGCGGTGAACCGCTGGTCCTCGGCCAGGTCGAACTCGCAACTGCCGA
>JAGODN010000081.1 GCA_017998195.1 Desulfobulbus sp.
GCCCTGCCCCGGACCATCACCGCCGAACCGCGCCGGTAACCGAAAATCAAAGAGTTCTTGACTTTTACCGCCCGGGTCGGTATCACTACCGGCGGATTTACGGGTGGTTCGACAACAGGTCGGAATATTGCGATGTTCCGGCGCATACCGCCCGCCCCAGCCGGGATGCTTCTGTCCCGGCTTCCGTCTTGTGTGTGTTCCACCTTCCTCAGAGAGGAACGTTTTACCGTGTATGGCAGGTTGCCAGATTGCTTGGCCGTCTAACCGTTCAGGATCAACAACAAGGAGAAATTGGAATGAAAGCACCCGTACGTGTGGCAGTCACAGGCGCTGCCGGCCAGATCAGCTACTCCCTCATCTTCCGCATCGCCAGCGGCAGCATGCTGGGCCCGGACCAGCCGGTCATCCTGCAGCTGCTCGAGATCCCGCCGGCCATGGGCGCCCTCCAGGGCGTGCTGATGGAGCTCAACGACTGCGCCTTCCCGCTGGTTGCCGGCGTCATCGCCACCGACGACCCGAACGTGGCCTTCAAGGATGTGGACTTCGCCCTGCTGGTCGGTTCCCGGCCGCGCGGTCCGGGCATGGAGCGCTCCGACCTGCTCGACGCCAACGGCGCCATCTTCACCGTCCAGGGCAAGGCTCTGAGCGACAACGCCAAGCCCACCTGCCGCGTGCTCGTGGTCGGCAACCCGGCCAACACCAACGCCCTGATCTGCCAGAAGAACGCCCCGAAGCTGGATCCGCGCAACGTCACCGCGATGATGCGTCTGGACCACAACCGGGCCATGAGCCAGATCGCCGAGAAGACCGGCACCCACTCCACCAAGGTCGAGAAGGTGGTTGTCTGGGGTAACCATTCCGCCACCCAGTATCCGGACATCAGCTACGCCACCGCCGACGGCAAGTCGGTCAAATCCCTGGTCTCCGACGAGTGGAACAAGAACGAGTTCATCCCGGTCGTGCAGCAGCGGGGCGCCGCCATCATCAAGGCCCGCGGGGCTTCCTCCGCCGCCTCCGCCGCCTCCGCCGCCGTCGACCATATGCGCACCTGGGCCCTGGGCAGCGACGGCAAGTGGGTGAGCATGGGCGTGTGCAGCAAGGGCAACCCCT
This sequence comes from Desulfobulbus sp., assembly GCA_017998195.1. Classification (GTDB taxonomy): domain Bacteria; phylum Desulfobacterota; class Desulfobulbia; order Desulfobulbales; family Desulfobulbaceae; genus Desulfobulbus. Next base: position 1,111 of record JAGODN010000081.1, read on the forward strand.
ACGGTGTGGACGAGGATCTGATCTTCGCCTTCCCGATCGTCTGTGCCGGCGGTGACTGGAAAATCGTCGAGGGCCTGGAGATCAGCGACTTCAGCCGCGAGATGATCAAGAAGACCGAAGCCGAACTGCAGGGCGAGCGCGACGCGGTGGCCAAGCACATCAAGAAATAAGTTTTCGTCTTCTGCCGTTCCCGGGGGGTGCTCGACGAGCACCCCCTTTTTTTTACTGCATCCTTGCCCGCTTCGGGCGCAAACCTGCTATAGTCGATCGGGCTTGACCCTTTTCGAAAAAACCGGGAGGAACGCGTGGAATCCATAACGGCCCAGGAGATTCGGGAGACGATGCTGGCGGGACGGACCATCGAGGCGCGGGCCATGCTCATCGGCGCCGGCGACGCGATTTCCGTGGAGGAACGAAGTACCCTGGCCCAGGAACTGCTCCGCCTGCAGACCGAGATCGAACGGCTGCTGGCCAGCGCCGAGGCGCTGGAGAAGGAGGGACGCATCGAGGAGGCCAGGGAGGCCTGCCTGACCGCACGGCAGCTGTCCTCGGATTTCCCCGGCATCGATGAGGAACTCAAACGACTGGACGAATCCCGGCAGTTGGCCCGGGCCGTTCAGCACCGCAACCAGCGGGCGCGGCAGGCCGCACCGGAGCAGACCGCGACGGTCGACTGGCCGCAGCGGCTCCGCCCCCTTGCCCCGGCGATAGCGGCCGCGCTCAGCGTCCTTGTCCTGGGACTCCTGCTGCTGCGCGGCAACGGGCCGACCACACCACCGCAACCGGCCCCGGCGCCAGCAGTGCAGGAAACGGTGCTCAGCAGGCCGCCGTCCCCGCCGGCCGATTCCAAGCCGCTGGGCGAAACCGCCCCCGCCGCCCCGACGGCAGCAGTCCCGGCTCCCCCGGCCGCACCCACGGCCGCCGAGGCGACCCGACCGGCCGCGGTGGTGTACACGGTCCGACCGGGCGATTCGCTGAGTATCATCGCCACCCGTGAACTGTGCCGCCAGCCGGCCTGGGAAGAGATCTACCAGCGGAACCGGGAGGTGCTCGCCGACCCGACCAAACTGCAGCCGGGCATGCAGCTGCGGCTGGACGGGATCGAGAACCGCTGCCCCCGGCCCCGCTGACCGCTCGCCCGGTCCGCACACCGGTCACAAAAAGGGCGGCGGCGAAGCGAAGGCCAGCCGCTCACCGGTGGCCGGGTGCATAAACTGCAGCGCGGCGCTGTGCAGCAGGAGCCGGTCGCCCGGGCAGCCGTGGCCGTAGAGGCTGTCACCGACGATCGGGCAGCCCAGGCCGAGCGGATGGGCCGCATGCAGGCGCAGCTGATGGGTCCGGCCAGTGCGCGGTTCGAACCGGACCAGGGTCCGGCCGTGACGCTCGCCGATCCGTTGCCAGCGGGTCACGCCTTCTTTCCCGCCTTCCGGGTCGTACACCTGGCGCGGCCGGTCGGCGGGATCCAGCCGGAAGGCCAGACGAATCTCTCCCCCCTCCCCGTCCACCCGCCCGTCGAGCAGGGCCACATATTCCTTGGCCACCTGGCGCCGGGCGAACTGCGCCGACAGGTGGCGATGGACCGGTGCGGTCAAGGCCAGGACCATCAGCCCGGAGGTGGCCATGTCCAGGCGGTGCACCGCCGGCTGGGCCAGGCACCAGGGCAGCAGGCTACGCAGCCGGCTGACCACCGAGTCCTGTTTGTCCGGCCCGCGCCCGGGCACCGACAGCAGGCCGCCGGGCTTGTCGATCACCGCGCACCAGCCGTCCAGGTGGACCACCCGCAGGCCGCCGCTCATCCCCCCTCCGCCCCGCAGAGCAGGAAACCGAGAATCGGCTGGCATTTGGCCGCGCAGCCCGGATAACCGACCCCGTGCATCCGCGCGGCCGAGGCGCCGCCGGCCCCCCAGAAAAATTCAGCCAGGCTTTCCGGAACCAGCCCGTTTGTGGCCGCGTGGTGGAGCAGCTTCGGCCCGCAGCAGTCCCCGGTGCCGGACGGCGGCCGGCCCGGGCCGAGAAAGGCCTGGACGAGCGGCAGCCGCTCGCCGCGAACATTGACCAGCTGGTAGAGGTCGTGCAGTCGATGCATCAGCTCGCGGCTCAAGGCCCGGCGGCGGCGCACCAGGTCGCGGCGACTCGCCGACCCCGCCGGCGTGCGGGCAATGACCGCTCCCAGCCGCTTGATCTCCGGGTCCGCCGCACAGGCCAGGGCATCGAAGAGCGCCGCATCCTGCACCGGCCCGACCCAGCCCGGTACCTGCCAGCGGCCGCCGTACTGGCCGGAAAAGGCGCGCAACACAACCCGCCGGCCGCGCCGGTCGCGGCAGCAGAGCACCCCGAACATCTTGCCGCCGCCCGGGGCGAACAGCGGCCCGGTGGCGCAGCCGGGATCGGCGTCGCTCGCGGCCACCTCCAGGTCGATGCGGCCGCTCTGCGCCAACTGCGCCATGAGGCGCGCACACTCCACCCAGGCCTGGTCCGACGGCAACAGGTGGACGCGGCCGCAGCGCCGGCACCAGCCGCCACTCGGCGGCGGCGCGCACCGCAGCCGATCGTTCGGGACGAACAGGGCAACGGCAGGGGCCATGACTACCGGCGAAACAGCCAGAAGAGCAGGGACAGCACCAGGCTGACGAGAATCGAACTGGTCAGCGGGAAGTACAAACGGAAGTTCTCCCGCTCCAGGACGATGTCGCCCGGCAGGCGGCCGAGCGGCAGCTGGCGCAGCCAGGGCCAGCAGAGGCCGACGACGAGGCAGCCCAGGCCGATGAGGATCAGGGTCCGGTTCATACGGTACCTCCCGTGTTCCGATCCTGGCTCAGCAGCACCCCGAAGAAGACCAGGGCGCAGGCGCACAGCTGCCAGGGGGTCATGCGCTCGCCCAGGATGAGAAAGCCGAGCAGGATGGAAAAGACCGGGATCAGGTTGACAAAGGCCGCCGCCTGGCTGGCCGGGATCCGGCTGATGCCGAAATTGTACAGCCCGTAGGCGCCGACGCTGACCACCGTGCCCAGGTAGAGCACCGCCAGCAGGCCGCCCACCGGCAGGTCGGCCACCACCCGGACCTTGGCCAGGAGCAGGGCCGGGGCGAAGAACAGGGCGCCGGCAAAGGCCTGCAGGCCGGTGAGCAGAAACGGATGGAACGTTTTACTGAGCTGCTTCATGAGGATGGTATAGGCGGTGGCGCAGACCATGGCCAGGAACTCGAAAAAATTGCCCAGGGCCGGGTTCGGCGCCTGGCCGCTCGCCCCGGCCGCCACGCTCAGCCATACCGCACCGGCCACGGCCACCACGAAACCGCTGACCGTGCGCACGGACACCCGTTCGCCGAGCACCAGGCCGGCCGCCAGGGCGACCATCAGCGGCAGCATGGTGGTGATCATTGCCGCCTGCGAGGCGGTGGTGTGCACCAGGGCCGCGGACTCGAACAGGAAGTAGAGGCAGGGTTCGCACAGGCACATGGCCGCCAGCGGGAAAATATGGTGCCGACGCACGCCCATTCTGGTAAAGGACCGCAAAAAAGGCAGGAAGCAGAGCGATGCGACCACCATCCGCCCGAAAATGACGGCCAGGGGGTGCATCTCCTGAAACGAGTATTTCAACGCCACGAAGGAACTGCCCCACAAGACCATGGCCAGAAGCAGCGCCATGACGGGCAGTGTCTTCTCATACCCAGGTACCATCACCCCCCCTTGTTGCCCATGCGAACGCACACCTCAAGACCCTGCACGACCCTTTGCCGCACCTCGCTGACCCTGTTGCTCGCCGTCCTCCTGGCCGCCGCCCAGCCGGCGCCCCCGGCGCTGGCCTCGACGGCGAACGATGCCAGCGCCCGCCAGACTTTCGAGATCTTCCAGGCCATCCCCGGCCTGAGCGCCGACCAGCTGGCCCAGGGCCAGGCGGTCATCGGCGGCATGCACTATAACGCCCAGCGCATCTTCCGCAAGGTCTGCGCCCTGCCCGGGGTCACCTTCGACCAGGCGCGCCAGGTGGCCGACCGACTCAAGCAGGAGCGCTTCACCTTCGAGCAGGTGCAGGCCTTCGAGTCCCTGACCAGCCTCCCCGGGGCGGACATCCGCACCGGCATCGCCGGCCTGGACACGGTGCGCAGCCTCTCCTTCTCCGCCTCGCGGGCCTTCCGCAGCTACACCGGCATCAGCGGGGTCACCGTCTCCCAGGCGCTGGCCGCCATCCCGCTGCTCAACACCCTGGACGAGGCGCACATCAAGGCGGCGCGGGCCCTGTTCGCCGTCCAGGGCATGCAGGTCGACACCGCCCACAAGGCGCTCAACAGTCTCAACCGCATGCGCATCAACCAGGCCAGGGCGGTGGAAACCTATGCCGCGGTGCCGGGCATGGACACCCAGAGCCTGCTCAGCGGCATGGAGATCATCCAGAAGCTGCGATCCGAGGACGCCTGGAACGCCCGCTGGCTGTTCACCGACACCTCGCTCACCCCCCGGGAGGCCTGGGACTGGCTGATCAGCTACTTCACCCTGCCCACCAGCGCCCAGGAGGGTCGCTACGACCAACTCACCAGCCGCCAGAAAACCACCCTGCTCAAGGGCCTGTACGGCGGCGGCGAGGAGATCGTCTGGAAGATCAACAACCTGCACGCGGTCACGGACCACAACGGCTACGAGTTCCCGGCCGCGGTGCTGGGCGGCTTCTCCCGCCAGCGGCTGCAGGAACTGTTCAACCGGCTGGCGCCGTCGGTGCAGGGCCGGTTCCGGGCCCAGTTCGCCTCAGGCAACGGTGTGGCCGTGCTGCGCCAGGCCACCTCGGCCGCGCGGGTGCAGGCCGCCCGCGACCTGACCACGGCCAACGCCTACGCGGTCATGGCCCTGGGAAGCGACCTGTACGACTCCTCCTTCCGCGACATCCTCGTGCCGGTGATGCAGGAGCGGGTCAGCAGCCGCAGCAACGGCAACCTGCTGCACTTCCTCAGGAGCATCGACCCGGAAAACCAGCTGGTTTCCGATTTCATCGTCAGCTGCGCCCAGAAGGGCAAGCTCACCGTGTTCTTCCCCACGGACGGACAGAAGCAGATGGAGATCCTCAACCTGGTGGCGGCCTCGGCCTTCCGCGACGAGGATTCGATCCTGCTCTTCTCCGCCACCCTGACCCACCTGCTCAAGGTGCTCGCGCCCGAAGCCCGCAGCCATCTCATCACCCTGATGGCGCAGCAGACCCAAACCGGCAACCCGGTGTTCGCCAAACTGATCGGCGTGATCCTCCAGTACTACCTGCAGACCTACCCGGAACTGCTCGGCCCGGCCGACCGCGCCCTGATCAGCCGCCTGCTGGTGCGCAACGGCGCGGTCAACCTGGAGCGGTACCAGGTCACGCCCTTTGCCGAGTGGAAGCAGGACGGCCGCATCGGCTCGGTGTCCATGTACCACCCGGATGACGACGGCCGCCAGTCGTTTGCCTCCAACGGCAACCTGCTCCTGAACAATGGCTACCGCCTGTCCGCCTCCCGCCAGTACAGCCCGCGCGGCGGCGCCGGCCTGGAGCAGGAGGTGCAGCGCTACGGCGCCAGCGGCCTCGGCTCGCTCTTTTCGGCCATGCGCCAGCGCCACTTCGCCGTGGCCTTCACCAAGCAGGTGAACGGCATCACCATCGTCCATACCCAGTTCGTCTACACCGACAAGAACAACCAGATGGAGATGCTCCGGCGGTTCATCAAGTCGGGCGACGAGATGCTCGCCCAGCGCGGCCACAGCTACTGGCGCTCCGAGCAGATCATCGAACCGCTCGGCGACCTGCTCAAGGAAAACCAGATCACCGAACAGGATCTGCGCGCCAAGCAGCGCTTCCTCAGCCTCGGCTCCTGCGGCGGTGTCAAGGTCTACACCAGCCTGACCCGGCTGTTCTCCGGCTCGGTGGACATCCTCGCCACCATCGGCACCGGCCTGGCCATGATCAACGACCCGTACAACAAGAGCTTCTTCGAGATCATCGCCGCCAACCCCTCGTCCATCTCCTGGAAGACCGTGGCCCGGGACACCGCCTTCATCTTCCAGGGCGGACGGGGACAGGACTACCTCCAGCCCGGCTCGCTCACCGCCATCCTGCACAAGATCCTCGACGAATCCAGGCAGGCCGCGGGCACCTCGTCCGGCAACCGGCCGGGACGCCAGCAGGGGTGAGCGGTTCATGCCGCTGTTCACGCGCCAGACCCTGCCGGGTCTCTTCGGCAAGCCGGAGGAGCTGAACGCCCAGGTCTACCTGCTGGTCGGCGACCGCTACCTCTGCCAGTGCGCGGCCGAACAGCTCGAGGCGGCCCTGCTCGCAGAAGGCGGCACCGTCCACCCCATCGACGGCGACCAGGAGGACATCAACGCCACCATCGCCCGACTGCGCAGTTTCAGCCTGCTGCCCGGGCGCCAGGTCTTCCGGGTTACCGACACCCGCCTGTTCCACTCGCGCCAGGTGGCCAGGGGGCTGTGGGAGCGGGCCGGCAAGGCCCACACGGAGGGTCGGACGGACCAGGCCGGACGCCTGCTGCGCGCCCTGCTCCAGGCCGGCGGCCTGGAGACGCACGGGCCGGACAGCGACCTGCCGACGCTCGCCGCCGCCGAGTGGCAGCACTGCTTCGGTTTTGCCCGGCCGGACGGCGACCTGGGCTGGACCCGGGCCTACCTGCAGGCCGGCGCGCCTGGAGGCGGCCCGGCGGCAGGCGCATCGATTGATCCGGCCGACGCCCTGGCCGCGGCCCTGGCCGCGGGCCTGCCGAGGCAGAACGTGCTGGTGCTGCTCGCCGAGGAGGCGGACCGGCGCAAACGGCTCTTCAAGCTGCTCAAGGACGAGCAGGCGGTCATCGACCTGAGTGTCGAGACCGGCGCCGGCGCCAGGGCGCAGAAGGAGCAGCGCGGCGTGCTCCAGGAACTCGCGCGCACCACCCTGGCCGAGCAGGACAAGACCCTGGCCGCCAACCTGGCCGAACTCCTGTTCGAGCGGGTGGGCTTCCATCCCGTGGCCCTGGTCATGGAGCTGCGCAAGGTCATGCTGTTCGTCGGCGAACGGCGGCAGATCACCCGTGAGGACCTGGACCAGGTGATCGGCCGCACCCGCCAGGAGGCGCTGTTCGAGCTGACTGCGGCCATCGGCCGCCGCGACCTGGAACAGGCCCTGGCCATCGGCGACCGGCTGCAGGAAAACGGTATCCACCCCCTGGCGGTGGTGGCTACCCTGCGCCAGCACGTGCGCGGACAGCTGCTCTGCCGGGCGCTCGCCGAACAGCCGGACCTGCAGTTCCGTCCCACCATGTCCGCCGCCGCCTTCCAGCAGGAGTGCCTGCCCCTGCTCAAGAGCCGCGCCCCGTGGCAGAAGGAGATGGGCGGCCACCCGTACGCCCTCTTCATGCAGTTCAAGACCGCCGCGGCTGCCCCCCTCAGCCTGCTCGCCCGCTGGATGCGGCTGCTGCTCGAGGCCGAACTCCGCCTCAAGGGCTCGCCCGTCGCCCCCGCCCTGGTGCTGCAGCACCTGCTCGTCGCCATGCTCACCGCAGCCCCTGCCACCGCCGGGAAATAACCGTCCCGGCCGGTCTTGCAAATTCGCCGGCCCGCATTACAATACCCCCACGGATTACCGTTTCCGTCCCTCCTGCCGGTGTTGGCGGGAAAACTGGAAATGCACAGCTGCTGGCGTTTATGGCGAAAGAAGACTCCATCCTCCAGGACAAGACCAGCCCGATTGACCGGGAAGCGCTCCAGGAGCCGCCCCTGTTCAAGGTGCTGCTCCACAACGACGATTACACCACCATGGACTTCGTGATCATGGTGCTTGTGACCGTATTCGGCAAGAACAGCGACGAGGCGACGCGGATCATGCTCAATGT
>JAGODN010000082.1 GCA_017998195.1 Desulfobulbus sp.
TCGCGGTCCTCCTCGATGTAGCGGAGCAGGTTGCCTTCCATGTGGGCGATGCGGCCGACCAGGACCGGGTCCTGCGGGTCGGCGGTGCGCGCGCCTGCCCCGGCCGGCACAAGGCCGACGACGAACAGGACAAGGCTGCACAGGGTCAGTAGATTGCGCATGGCGGGTTCTCCTTCTTGGGCGCTGTGGCCCGATCAGGGATGTTGATGTCGCTCGTCGGCGACGGCCGACGGTCCTGGTTCTACAATACAGACTGTCCCATGGGCGGGACAGGGTTTCCTCCCCCGTCGCCTCCGGGCGACAGGGGGACAGCGGTTGTGGTGACGTTCGGGCCACGGTATGATGCCGGCTGTTTTCCGTCCCGACCAAACCGCACCCCGCAGCGACCCGATGCCACCGACCTTTCCGAACACCCTGCTCATCCTCGGCACCGACCTGGCCGGCAAGGATCATTTTGCCAACGTGGTCAGCGATGCGGCCGCGGATGCCGGCCTGCGGGTGGAGCGGCGGCGCGGCTGGCTGTGCGCCCGGCCGGACCGGCAGCGCACCTCCGAGGGCAAATCCTGGTTTCGGCTCGGGCTGGAGCGGCTGTTCCTGGCCACCCTGCCGCTCCACTGCCGGCTGCTGCCCGCGCTCACCGGCCTGCTCCTGTTCGTTGATGTGCGCCTGTTCCGGCGGCCGGCCGGGGGCCTGACGCTTGTGGTCAGTCACACTGCTGTCCGCCTCCTGGCCATTGCCTGCGGCCATTTGGTGGATCGGGCCGAGGCGATCAGCCTGCCGCGCCTCACCGTCCGGGGCCTGGGGGCGATGCGGGCCACCGGGGTCCGGGTGGTGGTGCTGGACATCGACCACGCGGTGCGTGTCCGCCGCCTGGCCGACCGGTGCCGCCGCGCCACCGTGGATCATTTCGACCGCTACATGGGCAGCGACCCGGTCCGTTCGGAGCGGATCGAGGCCTGCCTTGTCCACATCGCCTGCACCTGGCTGGGCGCGACCCGCATCGACAACAACGACCGTACCCCGGCCGAACTGCTGGCCCACCTGGAGCGGCCGTCCGGCGGGGCCTGAGGGCCGGTCAGCGCCGGGCAAAGGCGCGCATGCGCTCGAGCCAGCCCAGAAAGGGCTCGAACAGGGCAGGCGGCGCGCCCGTACTGTACACCTCGGCCAGGGCCTCGTACTTGGCCAGCTGGGCGCCCAGGCCGCGCGAGGTGAAGTCGCGCATGTCGTGGCCGCGTCCCAGGTACAGGCACATATCCGTGATGTTGCAGAGCTTGTCCGCGCAGCTGAGCGCCAGCACGTCCGGCCCGGCGGTGCGCAGCCGGTCGAGATAGTCGCGGTTGCGCCGCTCCCAGCTCTGTCCCTTGTCCAGTTCGGTGACCGCCTGCACCAGGGCCACCACCCGTTTACTGCCGATCGCCGCGAGCAGCGTCTCCGCGGTCAGGTCCGTGTCCTCGATGGTGTCGTGCAGAAAGCCGGCAGCCACCACTTCCGCGTCCAGACCGCAGTTCATCAAATGCATGGCCACCTCGGTCAGGTGGACGAAATAGGCCGGCCGGTCCGTGCCGGCCGGGGCCTTGCGGTACTGCACGCCGCGCCGCCGGGTGCGGTGGGCGTGTTCGGCAATGCGCAGGGCCTGGTAGATGAAGGTCATTTCCTCGTGGGTCCGCATGGCTCCTTCCTGTGGGGTGAATCTGACGGCAAATGGCGACAGCGCCGTACTCCCCACTATACTCCGCTTTGGCCCGATGTCACGACCCGGAGCGCTGCGTGCCGCGGACCGGGCCGGGTGGGGCGATTTCTTCCCGGCCGGCCGATAGCGCTTGAACGCGGCTGCAAACTTGGGTAAACAGACCGGGCACCGCAGGCCTTTCCGCCGCGGTCCATTCCGCGCCTGTAGCTCAGCTGGATAGAGCATCGGACTTCGAATCCGAGGGTCGGGGGTTCGAATCCCTCCGGGCGCGCCATCATATAAAGGGGTCGGGATGTATGTCCCGGCCCCTTTTTTGTGCACCTCGGCCTGGTCTTCTCCTTCACTTTTTCTTTAATGTTCCGAGCTTTTCCTTTCCGGGCCGGCGGCCACTGCCATCCGGTCGCGGCGGCCCATCCCCTGTCGCGCCCGGACCGGGCCGATTCGCAAGAACAGAAGCAAAACCTGTTCCATGCGGCCGGCTCGGCCGCGTTCTCCGGTTCGTTCAAGGATTTCGATCCGTTGGCCTAAAAAAACAGGATGGCGACCATCACCCACTGGTTCCTTTTGAACCAGGGGCGCGGTGCTGCTTGCCCTTTTTTATACAGGCGGCAATGCCCGCTCGCCCGGGGGGGGAAGAAAGGGGCAATCAAAACGGCGGGCAGGGAAACAGGCAAGGGGAAGGGACCGGGCGGGGCGACCCGCCGCCCGGTCTGGCTGCGGTCGGGCCGGCTCAGTGGGCGGGCGCGGTGTCCAGGTTTTCGGTGATGCGCGTGCCGCTCGTCTTGAACTCCTCCATGTAGCGGGCGATGCGCGCCCTGGCCAGGTCCAGGTCGTGGTTGTTGAGGTTGAGGTTGAGCAGGTCGATGTACCAGGGGTACTTGACCGGGTCGGTCACGTAGGCTTCGACAATGGCTCGGGCAATGGGCAGGGTGGTGGTCTTGGAGCCCTCGTGCACGTCGCGGTGGTCGGCAACGAGCAGCTTGGCGTACTCCTCGTCGAGCAGCCGGGCGAAAACCGCGGCGTCGAACAACGCGCCCGCCTTCAGGCCGGTTTCCGGGTCGTCCTCGGTCAGGGTGGCGCCCTTGTGCAGCCACTCCCAGAGGATGCTCAGGCGGATCTCGCCGGTGGCCATGTCCTCCATCAGGTAAAGGATGTCGTCGTTGCCGAAGAAGTCGGCCGCCTTCAGGGCCGCGGCCTGCATGCCCTGGCCGAAGGCGTTGCCGTACTGCAGGGCCACGCTGAGCAGGTTGCGCGCGCCGCGGATGGTGCGCGGGCCGGGTTCGAGCAGGGTCAGATCGGCCGCGTCCGCCTCGGTGTAGCCCAGCGGCGGGAAGGGCCGCCCCAGCTGGTTGGCAGCGCCCGCCTGCTCCCAGACCGGGCGGATGATGTGCACCATCTTCCAGTGGGCCACCCACTTGCCGCTGGCGCCCTCGCGCTGCTCACGCTCCGCCCCGGCGCGGGCCTTGGCCATGCTGCTGGCCACGCCCGCCTCCGAGCCCACCGGGATGTTCGGCTCCATGCCGCCCTGCCAGAGGGCGAAGGTGCCGCGCTCGTCCGGGGTGTTTACGGCCCGGCGCACCCGGTCCTCGTAGTGGCGCATGTAGCCGTAGGTCATGAGCACGGACTCGATGTTGGGATTGATGAAGGTAGGATCCCAGCAGTTGGCGTCCGAGACGCTGTTGATGTAGTCCCAGCGGCCGGTGTTGAAGCCGACGAAGTGCAGCCCGAGCGCGGCGCGGATCTCCATCAGCTGGAAGGTGGCCTCCAGTTGCTCGATGAGCACGTAGGCCTTGATCGTGCCCTCGGCCAGGCCGAGATGGCCTTCCAGGGCGCTGAGCAGCCGGTTCCAGAAGGCGGCCTCGCCGGCGGTCTGGATCTTGGGCAGGTAGAGGACGATGGAAGCCCCGGCCGCGGTGAGCGCCAGGTGATTGTTGACCACGTACAGGGTCAGGTCGACGATGGCCGCGGACAGCGACCTGCCCTGGACGCGGATGTGGCGGTCGTCCAGATGCAGGCCGCGGCAGCGGAAGATGGTGGTGGTGAAGCCGAGCTGGGCGCGCCAGTCGGTGACGATCTCCCGGCCGAGGAAACCGCGCGACCAGGTGTTCATCTCGCCGGCCACCTGCCCGGCCACCTCGAGGAAGAGCGGATCGCGGCCAATGGCCAGCTTGAGGCTGCGCTGGTTGTCCAGCGACATGGCGCTGATCTGGCCGAGCGCGTCCTCGCCGTCGAACATCCAGCCGTCCGCGCCGGAGAGCAGCGCGTAGGCCACGTTGCGCAGGCTGGAGCGGACGGGCGCGTCGGGCTTGGCCGCCGGGCCGGTGCCCTGGATCCACTGGCGCTGCAGGTCGGGCGGGATCTCCGCGCCGATGAATTTGCCGTCGCGGGCGTCCTGCACACGGATGTCCGTGCCCGGGATGCGGGCGTTCGGGTCGAGAAAACCGATGGGCCTGCGCTCCCTGATGCGCGCGTTTCTCCGCTCGATCCGCTCGGCCATCAATCGCTGCTGCTCGTCGTTGAACCCGGCCATGAAGGCCAGCGCCGCCAGCACCTCCGGGGTGTAGATGTCCGCATAGTCCTGGGCCAGGTTGTCTCTGATCTGCATGGGGGGGTTCTCCGTAGGGTTCCGTGGTTGGGGAAGGGTTTACGGATTCAGGTGGAAATCCTCTCCTGATGGAAAAGACCTTTGTCATTATTACAGATTTCCATCTGTCTGGAGAGCGTAATTGACGGTAATATTGGCTGCTGCATTAGTGTACATCTCAAAAGAGCTTGATTGACCTTGAGCAAGGGGGTAAGTGTTCGCGAACGTAAAATTACAATCAATGACCTTTCCTGAAGAATTATAATAAGTTCCAATTATGCTTGGATAATCAACAGATATGGATTCATTGTTTTTTATCATTCCTATAATCTTAATATCTCCTGAGTAATCTGTCTGTTTGCTTATGTTTGACAAGGACAAACTCGGTTGCCTGTCAGAAGTATTCCAGTAGCTGACTGGTTCAAAATCAACTCGAGTATAGGCCCCCGGATAATCAGTGTATATTTTGAAGCATGCTTTTGTCTTTGGCGGGACAAGATCTCTGACGGTATATGTGAAATCGGTGGCGACGAGGGACGTGCCGTTAAAAACATTTGCGTTAATTTCTACATATTTGATAGAGCTTGTGGTGTTGTTGTAAATTTCACCAACTATTTGGAGATCACCAGAATAATCCGTTACCCCTGGTGGTAGAGGTGGTGGTGTCGGCTTTGGTGGAGTAGGAGGTGGAGTAGGGGGATTCGCTTTCACACCTGACAGAATAGCTGGAAGAAAGTCTAAAATTTCATCGTCGTCGGCAGAAATACTGCTGGAAACAGGAACGTAACGGCCACTGCCAGAACAAAAATGTATTTTTTCATGCCTAGCCCGTTTTGGAGTTGAATTTTCCTGGTAACTGCCTCTGTCGTTCAAGTCTTTTAGAGTCAGCTTTAATTGTCCAGTTTCTGTTTGGACTCTCACAAACAGCCTCAGTTTTGTCCCTTCAAATGCGCGCTTGGGACATGCGAGAAGAGAACTGCCCTGCTTTCCTAGTTATCCTATAAGGCCACCCTGTTGCACCCGTCTCCGGCACGTCGCGCCAAAGATGTTGTCGCCCAGCCATTGCTTGAACGACGGGTTGTCGCTGAATTGCTGAAACATCGCAGAACCGCAACACCTTCAAAGCCTGTTTCCGTCCACCGGTTCGATTCTCCAAATCGGAATCAAACGGCCCTATCTGGCCGGCAGTTCCGTACCGCGACTCATGATTTCGATAGAGCCGGTGTAGCTGAACAGGCGGTTGCGTTTCCGGCTGGTCAGTTCCTTGACGATGCCGAGTTGCTCCAGATGTCCGAGCGCCTTGTTGACCGTGGCCGGGGTGATACCGGTCTTCTCCGCCAGCGAGCTTGAAGTGGCGATGGGATGCTCCATCAGCGCCCGGTGGATCTGCAGGGTGGATGGTGCCGCCCGGCCGAGGCCGTTGATCTTGTCGCGGTCCCGGTTCGATAGGTCGAGGAGTTGCCGGGCGGTTTCGACCGCCTGGCCGGCGGTGACGATGACCGCCTCGGCAAAGAAGTCGAGCCAGGCTTCCCAGTCGCCGGTCAGGCGCACTTTGCTCAACAACTCGTAATAATACTGGCGATGCGTCTTGAAATAGAGGCTCAAGTAGAGCATCGGCTCCCGCAGCACCTTGTGTTCGCACAAGAGCAGGGTAATCAGCAGACGTCCCAGCCGGCCGTTCCCATCCAGAAACGGGTGAATCGTCTCGAACTGCACATGGGCGAACGCCGCCTTGAGCAGCACCGGGGTCGGCTCCGGCTGGTCATGGAGGAAAAGCTCGAGCTTGCCCATGCACTCCAGCACCTCTTCGGCCGGTGGCGGGACAAAGGCCGCGTTGCCGGGCCTGGTGCCGCCGATCCAGTTCTGGCTGCGCCGAAATTCCCCCGGAGCCTGGTTGCTGCCCCGGCCCTTGCTCAGCAGCACGCCGTGGATCTCACGGAACAGCCGCAGCGACAGCGGCAGCCCTTCCTGGAGCAGACGCAGACCATGGTCCAGGGCGGCGACGTAGTTGCTGACCTCGCGCACGTCATCCAGCGGCACTCCGGGTTCCTGATCCAGCTCGAACAGCAGCAGGTCGGACAGCGACGACTGGGTCCCCTCGATCATGGAGGAGAGCACCGCTTCTTTCCGGACGTACATATAAAGGAACAGCGAGGTGTCCGGCAGCAGGGTCGAAACGCTGTCAAGCCGCCCGAGCGACAGCCACGCCTGGTCGAACTTGCCGCGCAACTCCGGGGTCCAGTCGATGGGCGGACGCGGCGGCAGCGGCGCCGGCACGAAGGCCCGGGCTTTTTCCCCCGCTGTCGAGATGGTCACGTATCTGCCTTGGAGTTCCCGCTTCATCCTGCCTGCCTCGAACCTAAAACTAGAAGCCTCTTTATTTTACCTTTTGCGATTATCCTAAAATAAAAAATCGAAAAGGAAAGATCAAGCGGATTTCCCCAATTCACTTTCGGAGACCTATTCCACCAGGCACCCCCGCACATTGCAGCGAAAAAATCCTGCTACGGGGATCGGGCAGAGAGACGACCGACAGAGGGAAGGTCCAACTAAATTGTCTCAGCAGTGCCGAGACAATTCGCATATCCTTGATGAGCTTCGTCAAAACGGATCATGTGGCGCAGAATTATTCTATAAAACCAAGGCCATAATTCACCGGCAATTATCGCGACAGGTCGCGACGATTGCATCGCCGCAGCCAGCCCGTTCCTTTCCCGGGACAGCTTCCTGAGTGCGTTTGCCGATTCGCCCGGAGAGCAGGGTCAGCTCGAATAGCTGTTCGCTGCACACGTCGACTGCCCCGGGCGGCTTCGTTGCCGGGCCGGCGTGCGGGGAGGCTCCGGCAAGGACCCGGTCGCTGCACGGGCCGGGCCGCGCCGGCTGCAGGGGGGCGGGATGCGGGGCGTGATCCGCCGGGCCTGGATAGTTTTTCCCCAACCCGGCGGCCGGCCTGGGTAGAAGGGGAACAGTTGGGCCGGATCAGGGGCGGGAAAAGCGGTGAAAAAGCAGTGGTCGGAAAAAAAGAATAGGTGAAGTCAAATTGTTACGATCGTTTTTCGTTTCTGGCACGGCCTCTGCAATAAAGGAGGCAACACGGCCACTGCGCCTCTTTCCTTCCTTCCACTTCAAGGAGTGACATCATGAAACTGACCAGAACCACCAGAAACGTCGCCCTCGCCGCCGTGCTCACCTCGGGTCTTGCCTTTGCCGGCACCGCGGCCATCGCCCAGAGCCCGGCCGACACCACCGGACCGGTCACCAAGCCCGGCTACCGCCAGCTCGACCCGCAGATGGTCGAGAAGCACAACGCCTTCCTGGCCTCCACGGTCGAACTGCGCAAGCAGGTGGCTGAGAAGCAGGCCGTCCAGCGGGCCATCATGGCCGCGGACACCCCGGACACCGCCCAGGCCGGCAAGGTGGCGGGCGAACTGTTCGAGCTGCGCGAGCAGCTGCGCGCCAAGGCCCAGGCCGCCGGCCTGCCCTACCCGATGCTCGGCATGGGCATGGGCATGGGCAAAGGCATGGGCATGGGCATGGGTGGCATGGGCTGCGGCATGGCCGACGACATGGGCCCCGGCGACGGCAAGGGACCGCACCGCCATCACGGCCGCTGATCCCAGGTAACCATCCCGGCGGGCTGTCCCGGCCCGCCGTTCCCCGCCCCGGCGGCAGTCCCTCCCTGCCGTCGGGGCATTTTTCGGTCGGCCCGCCGGTTTGCGCGGCGCCGGTAGAGGGAACGCGACCGGCTTCTTGGCCGTTCGCCAACACCACCCATGACCCGCGGCGGAGGGTTGCCCGCGCCGGTCATCCCAAGGAGATTGCACTGTGAACAGGAGTACCCTGCCCATCTGGTCGCTGCTGCTGGCGCTCAGCGTCTTGTGGCTGCTGGCCGACACCCTGCTGCCCGCACCGTTCACCTATTTTTCGTTCCGCGCCGCCTTCGTGCAGTACACTGGAACGATCGGCATGGGCCTGATGAGCGCGGCCATGCTCCTGGCCGCGCGGCCGCGATGGCTGGTGCGGCCGCTGGGCGGTCTCGGCCCGCTGTATCGGCTGCACAAGTGGCTGGGCATCGTCGGCATGGGCTTCGCTGTCCTGCACTGGTGGTGGGCCCAGGGCACCAAGTGGATGGTCGGCTGGGGCTGGTTGAGCCGTCCTGCAAAGGGGCCGCCCTCCGGGGAGACCCTGCCGCTGTTCGAAGAGTGGCTGCGTGGTCAGCGCGGGCTGGCCGAGTCGGTCGGCGAATGGGCCTTTTATGCCGCCGTCCTGCTCACCGTGCTGGCCCTGATCAGGTCGGTTCCGGCCCGCTGGTTCAGGAAAACGCACAACTGGCTGGCCGTGGCCTACCTGGTCCTGGTGTACCACACGCTGGTGCTGGTCAAGCCCGGGTACTGGAGCCAGCCGGTCGGCTGGGTCCTGGCGGCCTTGCTGGTGGCCGGCACCGCCTCGGCCGTGCTGCTGCTGGCGGGCCGGGCCGGTCGCGCGCGTGCGCTCCCGGCCGGGAGCAGGGCGCTCACCGCCTGAACGCCCCGGCGGCCGCTGCAGGTTTCCGGCCGGGCCGACCCGGGCCTTCGTCGGTGACCCGGGCGGCCGCCGGGCACAAAAAAGCCCCCGCCGTGCACTGTCCGGCGGGGGCTGGTGGACGGGCCGGAACCCGCCCTTACTTGAGCGG
>JAGODN010000084.1 GCA_017998195.1 Desulfobulbus sp.
CTTCCCGTCGCTCCTGCTCGCCACCACCCTGTTCCGGCTGTCGCTCAACGTGGACTCCACCCGGCTCATCCTGCTGCACGGCAACGAGGGCATGGACGCGGCCGGCTCGGTCATCCAGGCCTTCGGCCAGTTCGTGGTCGGCGGCTCGTACGTGGTCGGCATGGTCATCTTCGTCATCCTGGTGATCATCAACTTCATCGTCATCACCAAGGGCGCCGGCCGCATCGCCGAGGTGGCGGCCCGCTTCACCCTGGACGCCATGCCGGGCAAGCAGATGGCCATCGACGCGGACCTCAACGCCGGCCTCATCGACGAGCAGACCGCCCGCCGCCGCCGCGAGGAGATCTCCGGCGAGGCCAGTTTTCACGGGGCCATGGACGGCGCCTCCAAGTTCGTGCGCGGCGACGCCATCGCCGGCATCATCATCACCATGATCAACATCGGCGCCGGCTTTGTCATCGGCGTGCTCCAGAAGGGCATGGCCATGGCCGACGCGGCCAAGGTCTACACCATCCTCACCGTGGGCGACGGCCTGGTCGGCCAGGTGCCGGCGCTGATCATCAGCACCGCCGCGGGCATGCTCGTCACCCGCACCTCGGGCCGGGACGACTTCGGCACGGAACTGAAGGCGCAGTTCAGCCGCTACGCCAAGGCCCTGTGGGTGGTGGCCGGCATCCTGCTCGGTTTCGCCCTCATTCCGGGCATGCCGTTCGTGCCCTTTGTCTGCCTGAGCGCGGCGCTCGGCTTCGCCGCCTTTCGCCTCGACCGGGCCGAGCGGGAGCGGCAGGCCGGGGAGGAGGTGGTCGAGCGGCCGCAGCCGGTGGTCCGGCCCGACCAGGATTACGAGAAAATGCTCACCGTGGAGCTGGTCGAACTCGAGGTGGGCTACGGCCTGATCCCGTTCGTGGACGCGGCCCAGGACGGCGAGCTGCTCAGCCGCATCCAGTCCATGCGCAAGCAGTTCGCCCTCACCAGCGGCTTCATCGTGCCGCCGGTGCACATCAAGGACAACCTGCAGCTCAATCCCAACCAGTACACCATCAGCCTCAAGGGCGCGGTGGTGGCCACGGCCGAGATGATGCCCGGCTCGTACATGGCCATGGACCCGGGTCTGGTCACCGAGACCATCCGCGGCGTGCCCACCCGCGAGCCGGCCTTCGACCTGCCGGCCCTGTGGATCACCGAGGACAAGCGCGAGCGCGCCCAGATCGCCGGTTACACGGTGGTGGACTGCGTCACCGTGATGACCACCCACATCAGCGAAATCCTCAAGCGCCACGCCCACGAGCTGCTCGGCCGCCAGGAGACCCAGAACCTGATCGACAACCTGGCCCGGACCTACCCCAAGCTGGTGGAGGAACTGGTGCCGCACGTGCTCGGCCTGGGCACGATCATGCGGGTGCTGCAGAACCTGCTGCGCGAAGGGGTGTCCATCCGCGACCTGCGCTCCATCCTCGAGACCATGGCCGACTACGCCACCATGACCCAGGATGCGGACGTGCTCACCGAGTACGTGCGCCACGGGCTGTCGCGCACCATCAGCGCGGCCCACACCGGCGCGGACGGCACCCTGTCCGTGCTCACCCTCGACCGGCGGGTCGAGGAAACCGTCCAGACCGCCATCCAGCACCGCGAGCGCGGCAGCTACCTGGCGCTCGACCCGCGCAGCGCCCAGAAGATCCTCGACAGCCTGGGCGCGGCGCTGGCCTCGGCCGGCGGCGGCCAGCCGGTGCTGCTGGTGCCGCCGCAGCTGCGGCCGCACCTCCGCCGCCTGGTGGAACGCTCCTTCCCGGCCCTGGCGGTGCTCTCGCACAATGAAATCAATTCGCAGATACGCATCCAATCAGTGGGAACGGTGACCATCGATGCACGTCAGGGTGTTTGAAGCCAAAGACATGACCACCGGCCTGAAAATGGTCAAGGAGGCCCTCGGGCCGGAGGCCCTGATCCTGTCCACGCGCACGGTGCGCACCGGCCGGCTGGGCGTGCTCGGCAAGCCCATGCTCGAGATCACCGCGGCCATCGACACCCGCTGGCCGGAAGCGGGCGATCGGCTCGCCGGGGACCGGCGCACGCGGCCCGCAGCCGTGGAGGGCGACGAGGAGCGCGAACCGCGGCAGGACGCCCGCTGGCCGCGACCGCCGGTGCAGGAGCCGGTCGCCCGGCCGCCCCGGCAGCAGCAGGCGCACGAAGCCGCGCGTGAAGCCGATCCGCCGCCCGCCGGCCGCGACCTGCACGGCGAGCTGGCCGAACTGCGCGCCATGGTGCGCGGCCTGAGCAGCCGCCTGCCCGCCGCCGACCCGGCCACGCTGCTGCACCGGCCCTACGTGGAGCCCGAGTTCACCGCCGCGCCCACGGACCCGGCGGTCAGCTACCTGGTGGGCTTCGGCCTCAGCCGGGAGACCGCCCAGGTGGTGGCCCGCTTCACCCGCGACACCATCGCCCGCGCCGGCAGCCTGTCCGGCGCCGATCTGAACGGGATCTTCCAGGCGGCCATCGCCCGGCTGTTCACCACCGCCGAGCTGTTGCCCGCGCCCGCGGGCCGCCAGCAGCGCATCAGCCTGATCGGCCCCACCGGCGTGGGCAAGACCACGACGCTGGCCAAGATCGCGGCCCGCGCCCTGAGCCGGCACAACCTCCGCGTCGGCCTGGTCACCATCGACACCTACCGGGTGGCCGCGGTGGAGCAGCTCAAGGTCTACGCCGAGATCATGCGGGTGCCGCTGGAGGTGGTGCTCACCCCGGAGGCCTTTCAGCGGGCGCTGGAGCGGTTCGCGGACCGCGACCTGGTGCTCGTCGACACCGCCGGCCGCAGTCCCCGCAACCAGGCCGACCTGGACGAGCTGGCCGCCTTCCTCCGTCCGGAACTGGGCCTGGAGAACCACCTGCTGCTGCCGGCCACGGCCCGGGAACAGGAACTCGAGACCATCATCCGCCGCTTCGCCATCCTGCCGGCGCACCGCTTCGTGTTCAGCAAGATCGACGAGTGCGGCCAGCTGGGCGTGCTGCTCAACGTCCATTACAACCACGACACGCCGATCAGCTGCCTGACCAACGGCCAGCGGGTGCCGGAGGATCTGCTCACGCCGACCCCGGCGGACATCGGCGGGCTCATCCTGGACGAACGAAGGGGGGGGCGCCATGGCTGAACAGGCCACGCCGCAACGAGACCAGGCCACCACCCTGCGCTCCCTGAACCGCGCCGCCGACAGCGGCCGCGCCACCCGGGTGCTGTCCGTGACCAGCGGCAAGGGCGGGGTGGGCAAGACCGCGGTGGTCGCCAACCTGGCGGTGCTGCTCAGCCGCATGGGCCAGCGGGTGCTCATCCTCGACGCCGACCTCGGCCTGGCGAACATCGACGTGGTCTTCGGGCTGGCGCCCAACCACAACCTCAACCATTTCTTCAGCGGCGAGCAGACCCTGGAGGCGATCCTGGTGGAAGGGCCCGAGGGCATCCGCATCCTGCCGGCCGGGTCCGGGGTGCAGCGCTTCACCCGGCTCGACTCGGAGCAGAAAATGCAGCTGCTCGAGGCCCTGGACGGCATGCACAGCGAGTTCGACTTCGTCCTCATCGACACCGAGGCCGGCATCTCCGAGAACGTCACCTACTTCAACACCGCCGCCCAGGAGATCCTGGTGGTCACCACCCCGGATCCCACCGCCATCACCGACGCCTACGCGCTCATGAAGCTGCTCTCCAACCAGTTTCATGAGAAGCATTTCAACCTGGTCGTCAATTTCATCCGCAACGAGGAGGAGGCGCTGGACGTGTACCGCAAGCTGACCATGGTGGCCAACCGCTACCTGGACATCGCCATCGACTACATCGGCTCGATCCCCCGCGACAAGCTCATGGTGGAGGCCATCCGCCGCCAGCAGGTGCTGGTCCAGCTGTTCCCGGAGTGCAGGACCAGCCAGGCCTTCGAGGCCCTGGCCCGCACCGTCCTGCAGGAACCGCACGCGGCGGAGCCCAAGGGCTCGATCCAGTTCTTCTGGCGGCGGCTGCTCGAATTCGGCGCCCGGTGATTCCCATGCTGCCCCCCATTCCGCCCCTTGACGACCGTTCCCAGCTCATCCGCGACCACATGCCCCTGGTGGAGCTGGTGGTCCAGCGCATGGTGCCCCAGGTGCCGAGTTTCATGACCCGCGAGGACATGACCAGCGCCGCCATGGTCGGCCTGATCGATGCGGCGAACAAGTACGACCCGGGCAAAGGGGCGAAATTCAAGACCTTTGCCGAGTACCGGGTGCGCGGTGCCATCCTCGACGAGATGCGCAAGCTCGACTGGTTCTCCCGTTCCATGCGCGACAAGCAGACCCAGCTCGCCCAGACCATGCTCCGGCTGGAGCGCCAGCTGGGCCGCTCGCCCGAGGAGACCGAGATGGCCGCGGCCCTGAACATGAGCCTGGACGAGTACCACACCCTGCTCGGCGAGGTCAGTCACCTGGGCTGCGTCAGCCTGCACGAGACCCTGGACCACACCGAGGAGGGCCGCAGCTTCCTCGACAGCCTGGAGGACTTCGCCGGCCCGGACATGGGCGAGATGATCGAGCGCCAGGAGCTGGCCCGCATCCTCGCCGACATCCTCGAGGAACTGGGTGAGAAGGAACGGCTGGTGGTCGCCCTCTACTACTACGAGGAACTCACCCAGAAGGAGATCGCCGAGGTGCTCGGCGTGTCCGAAGGCCGGGTGTCGCAGCTGCACAGCCAGGCCCTGGTCAAGCTGCGGGTGAAGCTGATCAACTCGGACCTCTACCAACCCTGAACCCGCCGCCCTGCCCGCCCATGCTCCCTGCCCCGGCCTTCGTCGTTGGCGCCCTCGTCCTTCTCCTGCCCGTCCTGGTGCTGACCTGGTGTGCCGCCCTGCGCCGGCGCGAGCGCGACCGGCTGGCGGTGGAGCGCATCCTCCGGCTGCAGCGCCGCATCGACGCCGCCCTCAACGACGGCTTCGAGGGCGACAGCCGCCGGGACTTCGCCGCGCTCCTGCGCACCGCCAGCCTGACCACCGACCTGCAGGCCCGGCGGTTGCGCCTGCAGGCCGGGATCGACCGCCAACCGCCGGAAAAGTACCGCATCCTCGGCCAGCTGGCCGACCGGGGCCTGGACGCCACCGAGATCGCCCGCACCCTGGCCATCTCCCCGGTGGAGGCGGCCCAGCTGCTCAGCCTGATGCGGGTCGTGGACCGCGGCCGCTGACCCTCCCGCCCTGGCGGACAGCGCTCGGCCGGCCATTCTCCCCTTAAGAAAGACCTCCCCCCGACCGACAAGAAGAGCACGATCAAGCCGCACCCCCACTCGACGGAGAACCATGGGCTCGGGAAAATACAGCGCACTCAGCGGGGCCGTGGCCAGGGAACAGGCCATGGCCAACATCGCCGCCAACCTGGCCAACGTCACCACCACCGGCTTCAAGCGGGACCGGACCAGCTTCGCCGCCGTGCTCAAGGACGCGCGCCAGATCGAGGCGGGCCGCGGCATCAACCACACCCGCATCCAGCGGATCGCCGCCGACTTCAGCCAGGGCGCCCTGCAGGAGACCGGCCGGCCGCTCGACCTGGCCATCGAGGGCGAGGGCTTCTTCAAGGTCCGCCGCGGCGGCGAGGTCTTCTACACCCGCGCCGGCCATCTGCAGATCGACGAAAACGGCCTGGTCAGGACCGCGGACGGGCTCAACCTGGTCGATGCGACCAACCAGCCGCTGCAGCTCGACACCACCACCGCCCGGGACATCGTCATCGCCGAGAGCGGCGAGATCAGCGTGGACGGCGAGGTCACGGACAGCCGCATCCAGGTGGTGGCCTTCACCGACCCGAAGCTGCTGGTCAAGGCCGGCAACACCCTGTACCGGGCCGGCGAGGGCGCGGCGGAGCGGCCGGCGGACACCACCCGGGTGCTCCAGGGCAGCCTGGAGACCGCCAATGTCAACATGATGGAGGAGATGACCGCCATGGTCCGCACCCAGCGGGCCTTCGAGGTCCATCACAAGGCCATCGAAAGCTATTCCAAGCTGGGCGAAAAGCTGGACGAACTCGGCACGCTCGGCTGATCACCCGTCGGCCCCCGGCCGCCGCACCCTCACGAGGCACCTGCACATGCGATCGCTCTGGACATCCACCACCGGCATGTCGGCCCAGAACCTGAACATGGACGTGATCGCCAACAACCTGGCCAACGTCTCCACCACCGGCTTCAAGAAGAGCCGGGCCGACTTCCAGGACCTGCTCTACCAGATCATGAAGGTGCCGGGCAGCCCGACCTCGGCCGACACCCGCTCGCCAACCGGCATCCAGGTGGGCCTCGGCGTCAAGCCGGCGGCGGTGACCAAGGTGTTCACCGAGGGCGACATCGTCCAGACCGAGAACCCCCTGGACGTGGCCATCGAGGGCTCCGGCTTCTTCCAGGTGGAGCTGCCCGACGGCAACACCGCCTACACCCGCGCCGGCAATCTCAAGCTCGACGGCGACGGCCGCCTGACCACCTCGGATGGCTTCCCCCTCCAGCCGGAGATCGTCATCCCCGAGGACGCCCGCGAGGTGACCATCAGCCAGAACGGCCTGGTCAGCGCCCTGGTCGGCGCGGACACCGTGTCCACCGAACTGGGCAACATCGAGCTGGCCGACTTTGTCAACGAGGCCGGGCTCATCGCCCTGGGCCGCAACCTGTTCCGCGAGACCGACTCGTCCGGCACGGCCACCCTGGGCGAGCCGGGCAGCGACGGCTACGGCACGCTGCTGCAGGGCTACGTGGAGAACTCCAACGTCAACCTGGTCGAGGAGATGGCCCACATGATCACCACCCAGCGGGCCTTCGAGATCAACTCCAACGTGGTCTCCACCTCGGACGAGATGATGCAGACCACCACCAACATGGTGTAACCGTGCGCCTCCTGCTGCTCCTTCTCGCCCTGCTCGGCCCGGTTCTGCCGGCGGCGGCCGAACAGCTGGCCGTGTCCTTCCAGGCGCAGGCCGAGGTCAGGGACAGCCGGGTGGTGCTCGCCGACATCGCCAAGATCTGGCCCGCCGGCCCCGAGGCCGACCGCGTCGGCCAGCTGCCGGTGGCCACCCTGTCCACGCCCGGGGCACGGAAGGAGCTGTCCACGGTGGCGGTGATCACCAGCCTGCGCCACCGGCCCGAGGTGCGGGACGTGGACTGGCAGGGCAGCGAAACCATCCTCGTAGGGCGGGCCGGCCAGCGGATCGACCAGGCGCGGCTGCAGGCCATGATCGAGACCTGGCTCGGGGAGCAGGCCGACCGGCTGGACCGGGGCGAGGTCCGCCTGACCGGCTTCCGCGCCCCGGAAACCCTCCTCCTGCCCCCCGGCGAGCTGGGCTGGACCATCACCCCCTCGCGGCCGGACCTCCTCGGCAGTTCGAGCTTTACCATCGCCTTTACCGTGGACGGCAAGCCCGCGGGCAACTGCGTGGTCCGCGGCCGGCTCGAGGCCCTGGCCGAGGTGGTGGTCGCGACCAGGGCACTGCGGCGCGGCGACACCATCGACGCGGACATGCTGCGCCTGGACAAACAGCGTATCGACCGGCTGAACGGCCCCTTCTTTGCCACCGCGGATCTCCTCGGCAAGGAGGTCACCCGCGCGGTCGGCGCCGGCCAGGCCATCGAACAGGCGCACATCGGCGCGCCGGCGGTGATCCACAGCGGCGACCTGGTCCGGATCTACGCCCGCAAGGGCGCGCTCAACATCTCCACCCAGGGCCAGGCCCGCACCGACGGCCGCCTGGGCGAGACCATCCAGGTGAAAAACATCACCTCGAACAAGCTGATCCACTGCCGGGTCGACGGCCCGGGCACGGTCAGCGTGGAGTTCTGACATGCGCCCCTCCTGTTTCTCGCTGTTCGTTTTCCTCCTGCTGGCGGCATCCCTTGCCGGCTGCGGCGGCGCCGGCCGGGAGACCGCGGTGGTGCCCGAGCCGCTCGAGGAGCCGGTGGCCGCCGACCCCAAGCCCCAGTCGTCGGGCACCCTGTGGAACGGCGACGAGGGCAGCTGGCTCGCGGACATCAAGGCCCGCCGGGTGGGCGACATCGTCACCGTGATCATCGAGGAGAAGGCCAAGGCCTCCAAGCAGGCCACCACCGACACCGACCGCTCCACCTCCATGACCGCCGGCATCTCCAGCCTGTTCGGCTTCGAGAAGGAGCTGGAGGAGAAGAACGAGAACCTGGACACCACCGCCCTGGTGGACGCCAACTTCGACAACCAGTTCTCCGGCAGTGGCAAGACCACCCGCTCCGAGGACCTGGCCGCCACCCTGACCACCCAGGTGGTCGAGGTCTACCCCAACGGCAACCTGAAAATTCGCGGCGGCAAGTCGGTAACCGTGAACAACGAGAACCAGATCATCTACCTCACCGGCATTGTCCGGCCCTATGATGTCACCGCCGACAACACGGTGGATTCGGGCAACATCCTCAACGCCCAGATCGCCTACACCGGCAAGGGCGCCATCTCCGACAAACAGAAACCGGGCTGGCTGATGCGCATCTTCGACACCAACTGGCCCTTCTGAGACAGGTCTTCGCCATGAAACGCCGTCCCGCCATCCTGCTCACCCTCCTCCTGCTCGCCGCCCTGCTCCTCGCGGCTCCGGCCCGGGCCACGCGCATCAAGGACCTCGCCGGCCTGGAGGGCGTGCGCGAAAACCAGCTGATGGGCTACGGCCTGGTCATCGGCCTGAACGGCACCGGCGACGACATCAAGAAGTCGGTGTTCACCAAGCAGGCCATCGCCAACATGGTCAAGCGCATGGGCATGGGCATGACCGCGGACGTGTTCCGGCAGATGAAGACCGAGAACGTGGCCGCGGTCATGGTCACGGCCCAGCTGCCCGCCTTTGCCCGCCCAGGCACCACCATCGACATCCTGGTCAGCTCCATCGGCGACGCCACCAGCCTGTCCGGCGGCACCCTGCTCATGAC
>JAGODN010000083.1 GCA_017998195.1 Desulfobulbus sp.
ATATGAGCTGGGAGGAGTTGAACCGGGCCCAGGCCGTTGCCGTGGACCTGTACCGGGAGATCGAAGAGCTGCCGCCGCGGCCGGCGGCAGCCGAAATGGGCACACCGGCCGCGACCGCACCCTAGCCGAGGGGGTGCTCTTCCTCGTCGCAGCCGCCTTCGAGCAGGGTGACGATCTCGTCGATGGTCCTGGCGGTGTTGATCGCCAGCCGCAGCCGGGAGGCGCCGGCGAGACCGGTGAGGAACTTGACGGTGTGGTTCTTGATGCGGAACAGCAGGCGGCTCGCCTCCAGGTGTTCTCCGGCCAGGGCCAGGTAACGGCGGATGGTCGGCAGGCGATCGGCCAGGGTGGCCGGTCTGTCGTGCGGGGAAAAGACCCAGGGGTTGCCGAGCGCGCCTCGGCCGATCATGACCCCGTCGCAGCCGGTTTCGGCCTGCATGCGCAGGGCGTCCGCATGGCACTGGACGTCACCGTTGCCGATCACCGGGATGCGCACCGCCTGTTTCACCGCCGCAATCATGCCCCAGTCCGCCTGGCCGCCGAATCCCTGGGCCCAGGTCCGGCCGTGCACGACCACCGCCGCGGCGCCGCACTCCTCGGCCATGAGCGCGAATTCCGGGGCGTTCAACCGGCCCGCGTCCCAGCCGCTGCGAAACTTGACCGTCACCGGCAGGCGGGTGTGCGCGCACACCGCCCGGATGATGGCCGCGGCCCGTTCCGGATCCTTCATCAGGGCCACGCCCGCCCCTTTTTTCACCACCTTGCGTACCGGACAGCCCATGTTCAGGTCGATCAGGTCCACCGGCCGGGTATCGACCAGGGCCGCGGCCCGGCCCATGGCCTCCGGGTCCGCGCCGAACAACTGCAGGCCGAAGGGACGTTCGGCGTCCACGGTGCGCATCAGCTCATAGGTGTTCCGCTGGCCGAAGACCAGGCCGTGGCAGCTGACCATTTCCGAGACACACAACCCGGCCCCGTGTTCCCGGCAGAGCAGGCGGAAAGGCAGGTCCGTGTAGCCGGCCAGCGGGGCGAGCACCAGCGGGGGAGTGAGCTGCACCGGGCCGATGGCGACCGGGACGAGGGTGGGGCCAGCGGAAGGCGGAGAGGGGCAGGGCGAATGGCTCATGGCATAAAAAAGGGCGCTCCAGAAGAATCTGCAGCGCCCGTTCGAGGATGGAGAAGGGGAGAGGTCAGTTGCCGGCGGCGGCCTTGCGGTCCAGTCGTCTGATCTTGTTGAGCACTCCGAGATAGATATCCTCGGACATGTCCTCGATGATCACCTTCAGGGCCTCGTCCTCTCCGGTGGTGGTGACGGTCCGATCGGCGTAGTCGGTGGTGTAGAGTTTTTTCGGTTCCTCCCAGATGATCTCCCCGGTTTTCAGATCCTTGAGCACGTAGCGGACGAACAGCCGCACCTTGTTGCCGGTGGAGTTGGAGATGCTGTCCCAGGACACGCTGGGCAGGTCGATGGAGGTGATCTCACCGGCGAGGATGAGGTCGGCGCGGCCCTTTTCCTTGGTCAGATCCAGGGCCTCGGACTTCTGGAACCAGCGCGCCATGGAAAGGTAAATGCGGTTGTCCAGGCCGAGCTTGTTGGTTCGGTTCTGCCAGTTGGGCATGTAGACGACTCGCGCTGGACCCGAATACACGTGGGGGTTGTAATAGCCGCAGCTGCCCACCAGCAGGGCAAGCAGCAGCAGGGCGCCGAGTCCGAGTTTTCCAGTTTTCAGCATGATCGTCCCTTCAGGGGTTGGCGTGGCGCGCGCGGCGCGGGTTGACCGGAATAGCCAGCATGTTTGCCTAATTAGACCACGATATTAACAAGTTTCCGCTGAACCACAATGATTTTTTTCGGTTCCCGGTCCTCCACCAGCCGGGCGATTTTTTCGTCGTTCAGGGCCAGCTGTTTGAGTGCCGCATCGTCGATGTCCGCGGCCACCGTGAGCTTGGTGCGCACCTTGCCGTTGACCTGCACGACCACGGTCACCTCCTCCTCGCGGGCGGCCTCGGCATCGAAGCGCGGCCAGGAGACCGCGTTGAGCTGCTGCCCGTGCCCGCTCAGCTCCCACAACTCCTCGGAAAAATGGGGGACCATGGGGAAGAGCAGGGTGAGCACGGTTTCCAGGGTCTGGCGCAGCACCGCCCGGTCGATACGCGCCTCGTCAGCGAGCACCGAGACGGCGGTGTTGACCAGTTCCATCACCCCGGAGATGGCGGTGTTGAAATGGAAATTGCTCTCGATGCTCTCGGTCACCCGGCGGATGGTCTGGTGGGTCTTGCGGTGCAGTTGGCGGGAGAGATCGTCGAGTTCGGCCGCAGCCACCGGCCGGCTGTCGGCAAAGCAGTCCAGGTGCTGGTGCACCATGCGAAAGACCCGGTTGAGGAAGCGCGAGGCCCCCTCCACGCCCTGGGCGTTCCATTCCAGGTCGCGCTCCGGCGGGGCGGCGAACAGGGAGAACAGCCGCACCGTGTCCGCCCCGTACTGTTCGATCAGGTCGTTCGGGTCGACCACGTTGCCTTTTGATTTGGACATCTTGGCGCCGTCCTTGATGACCATGCCCTGGGTAAGCAGGTTGGTGAACGGCTCGTCCACCTCCAGGTAGCCGAGGTCGCGCAGCATCTTGGTGAAGAAGCGCGAGTAGAGCAGGTGGAGGATGGCGTGCTCGACCCCGCCGATGTACTGGTCCACCGGCAGCCAGTAGCGGGCCGCCTGGCAATCGATGGGCGCGGTGGTCAGGTCCGGGCAGGTGTAGCGGGCGAAATACCAGCTCGACTCGACAAAGGTGTCCAGGGTGTCGGTTTCGCGCCGGGCAGGCCGGCCGCATTGCGGGCAGGTGGTGGCGATGAAGTCCGCCTGCTGGTGCAGCGGCTGGTGACTGCCCCCGGATTCGCCGGCGCCGGGCAGGAGTACCGGCAGGTCACCCTCGGGCACGGGCACGATGCCGCAGTCGTCGCAGTGAATCACCGGGATGGGCGCGCCCCAGTAGCGTTGCCGGGAGATGCCCCAATCGCGCAGCCGGTAGGTGACATGGGCCCGGCCGAACCCCTGCGCCTCGGCATGGGCAATGATCGCCGCCTGGGCCGCGATGGAATCCATGGAGCTGAACGGGCCGGAATCGACGAGCACGCCGGGCATCACCGAGGCCTCGGTCATGGCCTCCGGATCAAGCGTCGCCCCCTCGGGCTGGACCACCACCCGCACCGGCAGGCCGTAGCTGCGGGCGAATTCGAAGTCGCGCTGGTCGTGGGCCGGCACCGCCATGACCGCGCCGGTGCCGTATTCCATGAGCACGAAGTTGGCCGCATAGACTGGCACCCGCTCGCCGGTGAAGGGGTTGCGGCAGTACGCGCCGGTGAACACGCCGCGTTTTTCCTGCTCCTCCTCCAGGCTGGCCCGCTGCTTGTCGATGAGCGTCTGCTCGATGAAGGCCTGGACCGCGGCCTCCTGGGGGGTGCCCGCGGTCAGGGTTCTGAGCAGGGGGTGCTCCACCGCCAGCGACATGAAACTCACGCCGAAGATGGTGTCCGGCCGGGTGGTGAAGATGGTGATCGTCTCGTCGCAGCCCTCCACCGGGAAGTCGCAGGCGAGCCCGGTACTCTTGCCGATCCAGTTGCGCTGCATGGTGACCACCTTCTCCGGCCAGCCGGTGAGCTTGTCCAGGTCGGCGAGCAGTTCCTCGGCGTAGTCGGTGATCCGGAAGAACCAGCCGTGCATCACCTTGGGCAGTACCGGCTGGTCGCACCGCCAGCAGGCGCCGTCGATCACCTGTTCACGGGCGAGCACGGTCTGGCAGTCGTCGCACCAGTTGACCGTGGTCTCCTTGCGGTAGATGAGCCCGCGCTCGAGCATCTGCAGGAAGAGGCGCTGCTCCCAGCGGTAGTAGTCCGGGCTGCAGGTGGCCAGTTCCCGGTCCCAGTCGTAGCTCAGCCCCATGGCCTTGAGCTGGGTGCGCATGTAGGCGATGTTGTCCCCGGTCCAGGCGGCCGGGTGGATGCCGCGCTTCATGGCCGCGTTCTCGGCGGGCAGGCCGAAGGCGTCCCAGCCCATGGGGTGGAGGACGTTGAGCCCCTGCATGCGCTTGTAGCGGGCGATCACGTCGCCGATGGAGTAGTTGCGCACGTGCCCCATGTGGATGCGGCCCGAGGGATAGGGGAACATCTCCAGCACGTAGTATTTTTCCCGGCCGGGCTGTGCGTCGACCTTGAAGGTCTTGTCCCGCTCCCAGCGCTCCTGCCATTTGCGTTCGATGGTCTTGAAATCGTATCTGTCGGTGGTCTGCATGGCCATGGTGGAAGGTGGGGAAGTGAGGGGTGGGCTCAGTGGATGTCGAAGTCCGCGCCCGGGTCGGGTTCCGGGAGGTAGTCCGGCGTTGGCGCCCGGTTGCTGTAGTTTTCGAACCTGGTGTACTCGCCGAGAAAGGTCAGCTTGATCACGCCGGTGGGGCCGTTGCGCTGCTTGCCGACGATGATCTCGGCCAGGCCGCGGTTCGGGTTGCCCTCGGCCCGGTTGTAGACCTCGTCCCGGTAGATGAACATGATCACGTCCGCGTCCTGCTCGATGGCCCCGGACTCGCGCAGGTCGGCGAGCTGCGGCCGCTTGTCGGTGCGGCTCTCGAGGCTGCGGTTGAGCTGGGACAGGGCCAGCACCGGCACGTTGAGTTCCTTGGCCATGGCCTTGAGCGAGCGGGAGATGTCCGAGATCTCCTGGGCCCGATT
This sequence comes from Desulfobulbus sp., assembly GCA_017998195.1. Classification (GTDB taxonomy): domain Bacteria; phylum Desulfobacterota; class Desulfobulbia; order Desulfobulbales; family Desulfobulbaceae; genus Desulfobulbus. Next base: position 4,717 of record JAGODN010000083.1, read on the forward strand.
CTCGGCCGTGGATTTGCCCTGCATGAGCTGCAGGTAGTCGACCACGATCAGGCCCAGGTCCTGCTCGGATTTGAGCCGCCGGGCCTTGGCGCGCATCTCGAGCACGGTCAGGCCGGGGGTGTCGTCGATGTAGATGGGCGCCTCGCTGAGCATGCCCGTGGCCCGGGTGAGCTTGGGCCAGTCGCTGTCGAGCAGCCGGCCGGTGCGGACGCGCTGCGAATCGATGGGTCCGAGCGAGCAGAGCATGCGCAGGGCGAGCGACTCCACCGACATCTCCAGGCTGAACACGGCCACCGGCACCTTGTCGATCATGGCCGCGTGCTGGACGATGTTCATGGCCAGGGCAGTCTTGCCCATGGAGGGCCGGGCGGCGAGGATGATCATCTCCGCGGGCTGCAGGCCGGCGGTCATCCGGTCGAGTTCGTCGTAGCCGGTGGCCACGCCGGTGATGTGCTCCTGCTTGGCGAACAGCCGGTTGATCCGGTCGAAGGCCTTGGGCACCACCGTGGACATGGGCTGGAACCCTTCGCCCTTCTTCGAATGGGCGATCTCGAAGATGGTCTTTTCCGCCTCGTCGACCAGGGTGTCGATGTCGTCCTGGGCATCGTAGCAGCGGGCCACCACCTCGGCGGAGGTCTGGATGAGCCGCCGCAGGATGGATTTCTTGCGGATGATGCGGGCGTGGTGGACCAGGGTGCCGGTGAAGGGGATGATGTCGGTGAGCGAGGCCAGGTAGGCGGCGCCGCCCACGTCCTCGAGCTTGTTCTGGTCGCTGAGCAGGCCGGTGACCGTGATCAGGTCGTGCGGCTCATGCTTGTCGAACAGGGCCATCATGGCCGCGTAGATGGTCTTGTGGGCGTCCCGGTAGAAGTCCCCCGGCTGGAGCAGGTCGATGACCTTGAGCAGGGCCTTGTCCTGGATGAGGATGGTGCCGAGCACCGCCTGTTCCGCCTCGATGTTCTGGGGCGGCAGCATGCGTCCGGACGGGGCAGGGCTGGGGTACGAATCGCGTGACATGGCTGGCGGGGGCGGGGAGGCGGCTGTTGATGTGTGGCGCCAACTATACCGACCGGTCCGGGGAAAGGCACGTCCAAAATGCAAGTGCCTTTTCTGGTTACAGAAAAGGCACTTGGCCATGGGCCCCCGGCTCAGTCTCGGGGTTCGTGCGCCAGGCGCACGGAGCCGAAGCGGTCGGTGTGTATTCGTTGCGGACAGCCGGCCGGCGACAGGTCGGGCCGACCGGCGATCTGTTACTGCTGCTCGCCCACGGTCTCGGGAACCACCAGCACCTGCACCTGGGCCGTGGTCTGGTAGCCGGCCTTGATGGTCACCTTGTACTCGCCGATGGCCTTGATGGCGTCCGCGAGAACGATGTTCCGCCGGTCCACGGTGATGCCCTCCTGCTCCAGGGCGGCGGCGATGTCGCTGCCGGTGACCGAGCCGAACAGCCGGTTCTCGTCACCGACCCGCTTGCTGATGGTGACCACCTTGCCTTCCAGCCGGGAGGCCATGGATTCGGCGCTGCGCTTCTGCTCGGCCAGGCGGGCGGCGATGGCCTGCTTTTCCCGCTCCAGCCGGGCGAGCGAGGCTTTGTTGACCAGCACCGCTTTCTGTCGCGGAATGAGGAAGTTGCGTGCGTAGCCGTTCTTGACCTTGACGATTTCGCCTTCCTGGCCAAGGGTGTCGATGGTTTCTTTCAATATGATTTCCATTGCTCTTGCCCTCTTGCTCTATGGGTTGATTCGTAGTGTTGTGTCTCGTCGGTATCGCGGCCGGTCGCGCCGCTGCGGCGCGGACCGCGTCAGGGTTGTGCCTTGTCCCGCGGGCGGCGGAAATTGAGCCAGACGTCGCTCAGGCCCAGGATTGCCAGCATGAGCATGCCGTAACTCTGCAGGATGAACACCAGGTAAAGCAGTACCCGCAGGAAGGTCGGCGTTCGCCAGCGCTCGAGCAGGGCGACGAACACCGCCAGCCCCTGGAAAAAGTACAGGATCCCGGTGACCAGCAGCACCCACACGCTGGCGTCCCGGACCATGCCGTCGCTGACCAGCAGCACCGCGACCGCGGCGATGGGAGCCCAGACCAGGTGTTCGGGCAGGGTCCAAGTGGCGTACCGGTCCCACAGCGCCCCCCCGGCGCGAAAACGGCCTGTCAGGCTGTTGGCCGTGACCATGTTCAGCCACACCGTCACCGGTACCAGGGCAGCGAGCAGCCCGGGCAGCAGTCGAGGTGCGGTTTCCCGGATTTCGCCCAGGGCCTGCTGCACACCGTACAGCATTTCCGGCGTCAGTGCCGCCTCCTCCGAGGCGGCGAACTCGAGCATCTGCCGGAACCCGGTGTCGAGCGATTCGCGCAGGTGGACGTACGGGTTGACCCCGCTGACCATGCCCTGCACGGTCCAGAACAGCAGCCAGGTGCCAAGGAGAACCAGTCCGCCCCGGCCGCCGCTCATCGCCGGCGATGCCCCGGCGAGCGCGCTCCGGTGGAGCGAGTAGCCCAGCGGCACCAGGGTGAGGGAAAAAAGAAAGCCCTCGATCCGGCCGGTGAACAGGGCCGCCAGCCCGGCCGCCAGCAGGCTGAGCTGCAACTGCAGCGAACCGGCGCCCGCGCCCCTGCTGCTGAGCAGGAAGACCACGGGAACCGCCAGGAATCCATTCAGCCAGCCGAACAGCGGCGGAATCAGGGCCGGCAGGAAGAACAGGACACTGCAGAGAAAGGTCTGGCCGGGGTGCAGGGGCAGCCGCTGTCGCCCCGGCCGGGAATCCGCCATGACGCCGGGGGCGACCTAGAAGAGGGTCGATCCCGAGTACGGCAGCAGGGCCAGCTGGCGGGCGCGCTTGACCGCCTCGGTCAACTGGCGCTGGTGCTTGGCGCAGGTGCCGTAGATGCGCCGGGGCACGATCTTGCCCCGTTCGGTGACGAAGTTCTTGAGGGTTTTCGAATCCTTGTAATCAATGACGATTTCCTTGTCCGTACAGAAACGGCAGGCGCGACGACGGGAAAAAACTTTTCTGGGTTGAGCCATGGTGTTCCTCCTTCAGGAAGCGGGTGCGCTGGGCGTGATTATTCGTCTGCGGAATCGTCGGCGCTTTCGTCGTCCGACTCATCGCCTTCGGCGTCCTCGGCCTCGGCGGCAGCGGCGCGCGCCGCCTTGTCGGCGATCCGCTGCTTTTCGGCCTCGATCGTCTCGGCGGTCATGTGTTCGCCGAGTTTGACGGTCAGATAGCGCAGCACCCTGTCATCGATACGGAAGATACGCTCGATTTCGTCCACCGTTTTGCCTGGTGCGGCGTAATTCAGGTAGACGTAGTAGCCCTGGACTTCCTTGTTGATCTCGTAGGCGAGGCGCTTGACGCCCCAGCGGTCGAGACAGATGACCGCGCCCTCGTCGCCGGTGATGATGCCGACGGCGCGGTCAATGATTTCGGTGGTTTGTTCTTCGCCGAGGTTGGGGCGGAGAATGAACGTGGTCTCGTAATGACGCATGATGCCTCCTCGTGGTCATAGTGGCCCTCGCTTCCAGACAGCTGAGAGCGAGAAGGGTGGGATTGGTAAGCCGGTGACTATAGAGGAGGAAGACAGCGGGTGTCAAGGGAAAAACTCAGGCGGGCCGTTTCGTTGCGGCCGCCTGCTTTTCCTCGGCCTTAATCCGTTCCCACTGGCGGCGCAGGTGGTGTTCGTCGCCCCCGGCGGCACCGGCGAACACGTGCGGATGGCGCCGGATCATCTTGGCGACGATCCGCTCCAGGGCCGCCTCGGCGGTAAAGCGGTCCTGTTCCGCGAACATGGCGGTGAGCATGGTGAGGATGAAGAAGACGTCGCCGATCTCCTCGCAGATGTCCTCGTCCCGGCCGCTGTCAATGGCCTCGGCCAGTTCCCGGCATTCTTCCAGCAGGTATTTCTTCAGGCTGGCCGGGGTCTGACGGATATCCCAGGGACAGCCGTGTTCGCCGCGCAGGGTGCGGACGATCTCCTGCAGGCGACGGAAGGCCTCGGTGTCGCCAATGGGTGCGGGCTGATGCATGGTTCGCCCCCGCCTCAGGTGCCGATGGCGTGCAGACGCACGGTATAGGTGATGGTCTTGCCGGCAAGGGGGTGATTGTAGTCCACGGTGACGGTTTCCCGGTCCGCGGCGAGCACGGTCGCCGGCACCTGCTGGCGCACGCCCTCGCGCTCGACCGCAAGCGACAGGATCATGCCCGGTTTCGGGTCGATG
>JAGODN010000085.1 GCA_017998195.1 Desulfobulbus sp.
GCCGCCGGGATCAGCCCGACCAGCCGCTCGGCCATGTCAGCGGCCTCCCCGGTCGAGCGTCAGGGCGTAGCGGCCGAGGTAGTACATGTACTTGATCGTCTCGCTCAGGTGGGACATCTTGGAGACGCCGGTGGCGCGCGGGGAGAAGGTCACGTGCACCTCCGCGAAGCGGCGACCGGCGCGGGCCAGGCGGGCGGCCACCTCGAGCACATGCTCGAAGCCGTTCTGTTCCATCGGCAGCTCGGCCACCACCTCGCGGCGAAAGGCCTTGGCGCCGGTGTACAGGTCGGTGAGCTGCTGGTGAAAGAGCAGGTTGAACAGGCGGGTGATCACCCGGTTGCCGAACACCTTGAGCCAGCCCATGCGGGTCTGCTGGGGCTCGAGGAAGCGCGAGGCGTAGACCACGTCGGCCTGGTCGAGCCGACTGACCATCTCCGGGATGGCCTCGGGCGGGTACTCGCAGTCCGCGTCGATGATGACGATGCGCTCGGCCGTGGCCCGGCGGATGCCGTCCCGGAGCGAGGCGCCGTAGCCCTCGTTGGTGGCGTGCTCGATCACCACCGCGCCGGCGAAAGAGTGGAGCAGGCGCAGGCTGCCGTCGGTGGAACCGTTGTCGATGTAGATCGGCCGCACGGGGAGATCCAGGCCGGTCAGTCGGCGGTGGAAGGCCGGCAGGGCCGCCTCTTCGTTGTACACGGGGACGATGACGTCAACAGGGGCTGGGTGCATGGGCGGTCCGGACAGAGGGGGTGGCGCGTATAAAAAAAGCCGGCCCCGAAGCGGAACCGGCTTGTACTCGTTGCTGCGGGTCGTTCACGAAGGGTGCGCGACCAGGGGTCTGCGCCGGCCGAGGAGCGTCAGCAGCAGGCCCAGGCCGAGCGTCCCGCCGATGAGCACCGCCGGGTGCAGGTGGAGCAGGCACCAGGCCAGGCCGATGAGCGGATACAGGCAGAGCCGCACCAGGCCGCGCAGCCAGCCGTGCCGGGCGATGTGCTCGGCGACCGGCGGCGACCAGGTGTAGTAGAGTTCGACAAAGCGCTGGCCGAGGCTGTGCGGCAGGAGGATGCGGTCACGGAACTGGCGCAGCAGCTGTACCTGCGGCTCGAGTTGGGAGCCGAAGGCCGCGGTGGCGATGAAGCAGCCGCCCCCGCCGCCGCCCCCGTCGCCGCTGCTGGCGTAGGGCAGCACCCGGTAGAAGCCGTCGGCGATGAGGCGGGCGCCTTCATCGTTGGGATGGAGGCCGTCCGAGGTGAGCCCGGCCCAGTTGGTCGCCAGGGCGCTGTACGAGTCGACCACGGTCACGCCCATGCTCGCGCCCAGGTCGAAGATGGCCTTGTTGTAGCCGGGGATGTAGGCGTTGATGCCGGGGTCGCGGGTGTTGGGCGGCAGGGTGGAGAGGATCGGGGTGGCCTTGTAGAAGCGCACCGTGTCGATCGCCTTGGCCAGGTTGAACTTGACCGTGGAGAAGGCCACGCCAAAGATGGCGTCGTTGGCGCCTTCGAGGATGAGCACGTACTGCGGCTTGACCTCGAGCATGTAGCCGTTCAGCCGGGACAGGCCGCCGGTGGTCATCTCGCCGTTGAGGCCCTTGTTGACCACCGTGGCCTTGCCGCCGACCATGGACTGCAGCTGCGACGGATACGGTGCGGTGACGCCGTACCCGGCGGTGATGGAGTCGCCCACGCACATGATCACATCAGCGGCGACGGCGGGGCCGCACAGCGGCAGGAGCAGGCAGGAGCAGAGAACGGACAGCAGGAATCGTTTCATATCAGGACCATGCGATGAAAAAAAGCCGGTGGCGGCCGAACGCGGCGACCGCTTGTCTCATTGACCGTGGATGCGCGTGAACACCTGCCGCTTGTCCGTGACAAAGTCGGGCAGCGATTCAGCCGGGGTCTCGGATCTGGCTTCACGCTCGTCCTCGGCCTGGCCGTCAGCCCCGTCCGCCACCGTCTCAGGCTGCCAGCGGTCACCGCCCCAGACGCTTTGCAGGGTCAGGTAGCGGTCGCCGCGGTAGCCCTGCCAGGTGACCACCACCGTGTTGGTGTCGGTGATCTCCACGTAGGGATTGATGTCCGGGGTGTCGTTGTCGGCATGGACCCGCCGACTCTCCGACCAGGTGCCATTCTCGAGACGGCTCCAGTAAATGTCGTCGTCCTCGCCGTCGTTGCCGATGAAGACCACAAAGACCCGGCCCCGGTCGTCGACCGTGACAAACGGCGCACTGCTGGTGGCCGGCAGGGCGGGAAGCCGTTCGGCCGCGGACCATTTTCCGTTGACAAGGGTGGCATGCTGGATGGTCTGGCCGTATTCGTCGTAGCCGGCCCAGACAAGGTGACGGGTGCCATCGGCGGCCCGGTCGATGCAGGGCAGGTAATGGTCACCGTTGTCCCCGGTGACCCGCACCGGTGCGGACCAGCTGCCGTTGAGAAAGGTGCTGAAATAGATCCGCTGATTGTGCCCGTCCGAGGCGGACCAGACCATGTCCCTCGGGCCTTGGAATCCGGTGGCGGCCGCGGCGGCCGGGTGCCCCTGCAAGAGGACGCAACAGGCCAGTGCCAGCAGGCGGAGGAGCGTCCGCCACGGTATCGTTTTCTGTGTCATACCCGTGTCCTTCCCTTAAAAAATTTCATGCCGCCCAATGGCGCCCCACCGTCGTTTCTGCCGGTAAAAGCAGAACGGCGATTATAATCCGATCGTGCCAAAAGAAAAGACTCTTTCTCGCCGTTCGTGGGAGTTTTTCCGGGAAAAAACAGCATGGGCCTCGATTCGGCAGCCGTTTTCACCCGCCGGTTCAGGTGGGCGGGAAAAAGCAGTACTTGTCGATCCCGTAGAGTCCCACGAACAGGAAATTATAGAGCGAAAGCAGGTAGAGCGAGAGCAGCAGGAGCACAACCCAGGGACGGGTCAGGTGCCGTTCGACGTGGAAGAAAAAGATCGACAGCATGCCGACGATGGGCAGGAAATAGCGGCCCTGGGCCTGAAAATCCACGGTCCAGGCGTGGTAGAAGGCCACCGCCATCAGGCCCACCGCGCAGCCGCCGGTAATCCCCAGCAGGGTGGTCCCGGCCAGGCCGCCGCGCACCACCACGGTCGCACTCACGATGAACAGGAGCAGCAGGCCGACAAAGCGGACGTAGTCGTAATAGACAAACGGGGCGTTGATCGAGGTATACCCGTACACCCCGAAGGCGGTGCGGAAGGACTTCTCCCCCCAGCGGTCGAAATGGATGAAGTGCAGGAGCGACTTGCCGCGGTCCTTCATCTGCAGATGGATGTGCTTCTGGTCCAGCGGCGTACTCGGTTTGTACATCTCCAGGGCGTACTTCTCGCGGGCCTCGAGCAGGCGCGCGCTCTTGTCGAAATCGTTGAGCCAGAGATCGCCGCCGCGCACCCCGGCGAACACGCTCAAGCCGATGGCCGCAACCAGGCCGAGGCGGACGAACACCCGTCGGTCGAACACGGTCTGGCCGAACAGGATGCGCCAGACAAAATAGAGGAAGAGGAAAAGGCAGTAGAAGGAGAAATTCAGTTTCAGCAGCAGCAGCAGGCCGAGCAGCAGGCCGAGGCCGGCAAAGGTCAGCCACGCGCGGCCTGGCAGATCGTCCTGGCCGAGCAGCCGGTTGCAAGCGGACTCGGGCGCGGCCATCTGGTAGGCAACCAAAAGGACGATGAACAGCGCGTAGGCCTCGGAGTTGAAATAACTGAAGATGTACCAGATCTGCGGCGAGATGAGCAGTGGTACGAGCAGCACTCGGAAATCGCGACTGTTCACCGCCAGCAGGAGCAGGACGAACAGCAGGGCCACGTTGAAGGCGCGCAGCGACAGGTAGCCGGGTACATGGAAAACCTGGAGAACCCTGGCGAACTTGCCGGCAAAGAAATAGGCGATTTCACCAGAATGGAGCCGGGAGACGCCGTAATCGCTGTAGGACTCCACCGGGGCCTGGCCCACCGGCGGCGGCAGGTTGTGCTGGCGGTAGTATTCGCCCGCCTGCACGTGTACGTGCTCGTCCGGATGGACGGCAAACCGGCTGACCGCGGCCATGGCCGCCACCAGCATCAGGGCCGAAAGCAGCAGGAAGGGAACGAACCGGTACTCCGCGTGCAGGGGCTTGGTGGCGAACACCAGGGCAAAGACGGTGAGGAAGATGGCGACGATAACCGCCGCCTCGCCGACAAGGGTCGATGTTTTGTTCAGTTCCGGCACACGGTAGAGGAGCCAGGGGTCCTTGTTGGCAGGAATGATCGTGAGTCCCTGGTCGCCAAGGGTCAGTTCACGGATGCCGTCGAACGGCCGCAGTTGGGCAAGCGCCTCTTGGGTGTCGATGCGGATGGGCGTCAAGCCGTTCTGGGTGATGGTCAGTGAATCGATGCGCACCGTGGTGATCCGTTCGGCCGGATCGATGCGCAGGGCATCGATCCGCTCGAGATTGCCGATGCGGAAGGAGTAGTCGCGGTTCACCGGATCGATCACCTGAGCCGCCATCCGCTCCTCCGACCACTCGCCGCCCGCCTCTTTCCAGTACACCTTGAAGATGGTGCGCTTGTCGGTGTGCACCTGCAGGTCGACGTGGGCCCGGTTCTCGACCAGAAAATGGTAGCAAAGCGCCGCGACCACGGAAAAAAACAGAGCCACCAGCAGGCGGTGCCGGTCGTGCAGGAGCGGGATGGAGTCGTTCATGGCGTGGTGGCTGCAGGGCTGGGTAAGGGGTGGTTTTTTCTTGACCCGGACAGCGCTCCCCGTCTATTAAGCGGCATTTCGCCGCGGGCAGCGCCCCGTGCAAAACAGTGACGACAACACATAATACTATGCATTCATTACAAAAAACATTGCTCGACTGGCGCCGCGCCCCCTTGTTCGCCACCTCGCCGGACTGGCGGCGGCTGTGGCCCTGGCTGGGGCTCGGCATCCTGCTCTACCTGGCGGCCCTGGCCCTGCGCTCCTGGGCCAACCTGAGTCAGCCCGGGCTGTACATGGAGGACGCGGGCCACTACTTCAACAGCTACTACGGCGGCCGGCGCCAGCTGTCGTTCATCCTCCAGCACCCGAACGGCTACTACAACGTCCTCAACAACCTGGTGGCCTGGCTGGCGGCCAAGGCTGACGTGCGGCTGCAGCCGCTCCTCTACCACCTCTTCTCCCTGGGCATGGGCGTCGGCGTGGCCGTGTGCCTGGCCTGCACCGGGCTGGTGCGCAGCCGGGCCATGCTCCTGGTCACGCCGCTGGCGCTGGGCCTGTCCGGCATGAACCACATCTTCTACCACGTGTCCCTGACCTTCCAGATGTACAACGTGGTGGTGCTGCTGCTCTGCCTGCTCTTCTTCCCGCCGCCAAAGACCTGGGCCGGAACCCTCGGGCTGGCCCTGGTGGCCGCGGTCCTCATCTGGTCCGGGCCCTATTCGGTGGTGGCCGTGCCCGCGGCCCTGCTCGTGCTGCTGCTCTTTCCCTGGGACAGGAAGGCGGTGCTGTGCAGCTGGATCGTGGTCTGCACCCTGTGGTACACCACCGCCCTCGAGGGCGGGTTGATCCGTTTCCGCAACATTCTCGACCCAACGATACAGGAGATGATCCTCTCCACCCTGTTCGGCCGGGTCCTGCTCTTCGACCTGCTGCCCGCGCCCATCGTCCTCCAGGTCCTGCTGCCGCTCGCCCTCGTCGCCGGCCTGTTCGTCCTGCTGCGGCGGGAGACCACCTACCTGAAGCTCAGCCTGGTGCTGTTCGCCATCATCGTGCTGTCGTTGGCGCCGCTTTTCCTCAGCCAGAAGATCCTGCTCTACCAGCGGGTCTACCCCTGCCACATCTACATCGCCCAGTTCTTCTGGGTGTTCTTCCTGCTCCACTCGCTCGACCTGGTGCTCCGCCGGCAGCGGACCGGCCAAGCGTTCACCGGGTTGCTCGCGGCCCTGGCCGTGGCCGTGTTCGTGTTCGCCGACAACCGGCGCCACCCGGACAAGGGCTTCATCCAGCCCATGGACAAGATCCCGGCCTATGTCCGGGCCGTGCATGCGGCCGAACAGTTGCGGCTCGAGGAGCACAAGCAGTACCTGGTGCTGCGCACCCAGAACATCGATCCGCGCGCCGCGCCGGCCTCGGTGCGCGTCGGCAGCCGCCGCCACAGCGCCACCATGGCCGATGCCACGGTCCTGCCCGCGGACGGTGGCCGGGAATTCATCGCCCGCTGACCGACAGCTCCTTCTTGCGCTCCTCGGCCACCTGCTCCGCCCGCCGGAGCAGGTAGTGGAGCGAGGGCAGGGGTTTGCTCACCACCAGGAACTGGTAGCCGAACAGCCCCTTCCACAGCCGGATCAGGCCGGCGTGCAGGGCGCTGGCCAGCCGGGCCAGGGGTTCGCTCTGGAAGAAGCGCTCGTACGGCAGGGGCACCCCGACGATCGTGACGATCTGGAAGCCGTTCTGGTTGAACAGCTTGCGCACCGAGCGCAGGGTGAACAGCCGGTGCTGGCGAAGGTTGATCACGCCCTGGCGCGAGTAGGAGAACCGGCCGAGCAGGAGCAGCAGGCGGGTGACGCAGAACGCCACGTTGGCCACGTGGAGGATGATGGTGATGTCCGGGGAATCGATGCACAGCCGCCGCAGGTCCGGGATCAGCTGCTCGGGCTGATCGCCCGGGATGCCGTCGCCGGCGAGCAGCAGGCAGTCGAAATCCTTGACCTCCAGGTTGGACGAGGCCAGCCGTTCCTCGTCGTGGTCCACCAGGCGGCAGTTGCGGGCCTCGAGCTGGTGCCGCAGGGGGGCGGCCAGGGTGCCGATCACCAGCACCCGGCTGTCGGGGGCGATCCGCGCCAGCACCTGGCGGTCGAGGAAGCCGAGCCGGTCCGCGCCCACCGGTTCCGGGGTGACCGCGCAGTCGAACTTGCGGTCGTAGAAGATGTGGTAGCGCTGCACCCGTGCCTGCAGGGTGGTCCAGCAGACGTTCCAGGCGTAGTGCAGGCCGTTGACATGGCAGACCTCGTCCCCGTAGAAGGTCGGGATGGGCAGTTCGCGGATGCGCAGCCGGGCGATGACGAACTGGATGATGATCTCCGTGTCGAAGTGGAAGTCGTTGGAATTGAGGTCAAAGGGCACGGCTGCCAGGGCCCGGGTGCTGTACAGCCGGTAGCCGCTGTGGAACTCGCTCAGTCGGGTGCCGAGCAGCAGGTTCTGGAAGCGGGTGAGGATCTTGTTGCCCACGAACTTGTACAGCGGCATGCCGCCGCGCAGGGCCCCGCCCCGGTCGAGCATGCGCGAGCCGAACACCGCCTCCGCCTCGCCGCCGGCCAGCACCGCGACCAGCTCGGGCAGACACTCGGGCGCGTACTGGCCGTCGCCGTGCACCAGCGCCACCCAGTCGAAGCCGTTTTCGATGGCGTAGTGGAATCCGATCTTCTGGTTGCCGCCGTAGCCCTGGTTGACCGGGTTGAACAGCACGGTCAGCTTGAAGGGCACGATCCCCCGGCGGTTGGCCAGTTCGCTGCGCAGGAAGGTGTCGTCCCGGGAGGAGTCGTCGATGATGAGCACCTCCACCTCGTAGCGCGCCGCCAGATCCGTGGGGATCCGCCGGAGCACGTCCTCGATGGTCCGCTCGGCGTTGTAGGCGACGATGAAGATGAGCAGCCGGCCGAGCCGCTCCGGGGTCGGTCCCGCATCGACCGCGCCTGCCGCCCCGGTGATGGTGTTGTCCTGCCGTTCTGTCATGATCCGATCCTTGCCCTGCCCGGCAGCACCCCCTGCCCGTTCATTTCCGCCCCAACATCCGGTAGATCCGGGTCAGCCGCGCCTCGTGCGGGATGATCAGCCGAAACAGCCGCCGGCCGAAACGGTGGACCACGAACAGCACCGCCAGCTGGCGCACACGGGTGAAGCCGGCGAAATAGCCGAGCGGCAGCACCCGGTTGAGGGTGTGCAGGCGGGCGATGCGGAGGATCTCCCCGCGACCGATATCATAGCGTTCGGTGGTGATGGGCTCGTTCATGATGGGCTACTCGCGCAATCGGTCCCTGATGGTACGGGCGAAAAATTTCAAGCGCAGCAACGGGTTCCAGCGCAGGGCCGCGGGCGGGTAGTCCCACAGGTGGCGCTGGCCCCTGCTCAGCTGGGCCTTTGGCCGGTGCTGGCCGTGGAAATCGTCCAGGTGATGGCGGTGACGGATGTCGGTGATCTCCTCGACCCGGGGGAAGGCGAGCCGGCTGACCAGCAGGTAGTTCACCCAGGGCCGCAGTTCGTGCATGCGGAAGCCAAACATGGCCGCCACCGCCCCGTAGCGGGCCACCCCGTCGAGCACGCCCTGCTGGAGCGGCTGAAAATAGGCGTCCTGCTGCTTCTCGGCGGTGCCGATCTCGTCCTCCTGCTCGCGGAAGACCAGTTCGACCCCGTCTCCGTCCAGCCGGTAGCCGTTGAGCGTCGGGTGCGGCGCCCGGCAGGCCTCCTCGAACAGGTCGCGGGCGTAGAGGATGGTCGAGCCGGCCAGGTCGAAGCGGTAGCGGTCGTAGAGCACGCCCTCGACACTGTTCTTCGGGCAGGTGGGATACATCACCCCGCGGGTGGCGCCGAGCAGGAAGCCGCGGCAGGCGGGCGTGTCCGGTCGGTGCTTGACCGCGTCGTAGAGGAAACGCTGGATGGTGCCCAGCCAGCCGATGTCCACCAGGGCCACCTCCGGGTGGGCGAAGAACCCCTGCTCCTCCAGGTAGCGCTGCAGGGCGGCGTTGGCCGCGCCGGTCTGGGCGCGGACCTCGTCCTGGAAGGCCCGGTCCTCGAGGAGCACGTTGAAGCGCAGCCGGTTGTCCGGCTCGTAGCCCTCGTGGGCGCCGGAGAGCACGGTCT
>JAGODN010000086.1 GCA_017998195.1 Desulfobulbus sp.
ACCGAGATCGACGCGATCAACGGCGCCGTGGTCGCACGGGGCCGGGCGGCCGGGGTGGACACGCCGGTGAACCTGCTGCTCACCCAGCTGGTCCAGGCCCTGGAGGCCACCGTTGCCGACCGGCTGTGAACCGCTCGGTTCATTGCCGTCATCTTAGCCAAGGAGAGGACAATGCACGACAGGAAGCTGACCATCCCGGACATCAGGAACCGCAAGAACGCCACCCCGATCGCCGAGGTGACCGCCTACGACTACCCCTGGGCGCGACTGGCGGACCAGGCCGGCATGGACATCGTGCTGGTGGGTGACAGCCTGGGCATGGTGGTGCTGGGCTATACGGACACCGTGTCCGTGACCATGGAGGAGATGATCCACCACACCAGGGCGGTGGTGCGCGGCGTGGAGCACGCTTTGGTGGTCACGGACATGCCGTTCGGCTCGTGTTCGAGCTCCATCCCGGCGGCCATCGACAACGCGGTGCGGATTCTCAAGGAGGGGCGGGCGGACGCGGTCAAGGTCGAGGGCGGCGTAACCATGGCCAAGACCGTTGCGGCCATGGTCGCGGCCGGCATCCCGGTGCAGGGGCACATCGGCCTGACCCCGCAGACCGCCACCAGCCTGGGCGGCTTCAAGGTCCAGGGCAAGAGCGCCCAGGCCGCCCGCCAGCTGATCGACGATGCCCTCGCCCTGGAGGCGGCGGGCTGTTTCTCCATCGTGCTCGAGGCCATCCCGGCGCCGCTGGCCGAGCACATCACCGGCCGGCTGGCCATCCCCACCATCGGCATCGGCGCCGGTCCGGACTGCGACGGCCAGGTGCTGGTCATCCACGACCTGGTCGGGCTCTACGACCGGTTCACGCCCAAGTTCGTCAAACAGTACGCGCGCATCAACGAGCCGGTGGGCGAGGCCCTGCGCCAGTACCGGGAGGAGGTGCAGAACCGCGCCTTTCCCACCGCGGCCCACAGCTTCACCATGAAGGCCGAGGAGATGGACCGGCTGCTCAAACTCTACTGAATCCGGTTGCGATCCCGCTCAAAGCGGCTCCCCGCCGGGCGGGGGGCCATTGCCCGCGACCAAGGGCGGCAAGAGCGCCTGTACCTCGGCCACCGTCCACTGCGGCTGACCGGACAGGGTGGCGGCGCCAAGGCGGTTGAGGCCGCGGGCGATCTCCTCGTAGCCCTTGCCCCGGCGGCGCAGTTCCAGCACCGAGGCGGCCAGCCGGTCGCGGCTGAAACGCTTCGGCGCCGGCTCGACCGGGGACGGCGGGCCGGGCGGCAGGTCGATGACGATGGGCGCCTCGTACACCCCGACGGAGGGACCGGGCTCGTGCGCCGGCGCGCCTCCTGCCATGCCCGGATGGGTCGCGGCGTCCGCAGGATGGGCGGCGAGCGGCTTGTATTCGAGCTGCAGGCCGACCATCAGCCGCATCAGGTCGTCGATCTGCCGGTCGCGCCGCGCCAGCTGCTCGCGCAGGTCCTCCACCTGGTCGCGCAGGATCTCGATCTCTTCCCGGTAGACGGCGAGCAGTTCATTGAGAAACCCCTGGTCGTCAGCCCGGGGAACGGGCGACGGCCGGCCACCGGCCTGCGGGCCCGGCGCGGCAGCCTCCTCGCCGTCACGGCCGTAGGTGGCCAGCAGCTGGCGCCCCTCGTGCCAGCGTTCCAGGTCGGCGCGGCGGAAGCGGACCTCCTGCTTGCCGGTCACCGGGTTGAGGATGAACTGGTGCGGCAGGCCGCGCTTGCGGTAGCGGCTGATCGACTTGGTGGACACCTGGAGGAAGTCCGCCGCCTCCTTCTGGGTGATGCGAAATTCGCCCTCGCTCATGGCCCGCACCCCGCGCCCGGCATCGCGCAGAGGCCGCGCTCGGCGAGCAGTTCCCGGCCGGTGGCAACCACCGTGGCCAGGAAGTCGTCGATGGCCGGCCGGTCCACGTGGACATTGGTGATCAGCAGGCGCAGGGCCAGCTCGCCGTTCACCGGGCCGGTGCCCACCAGGTACTGACCGCGGTGGTGCATGCGGGTGCGGAGTTCCTCGTTGAACCCGGCCGGATCGACGCCGGGCGGGGTGCGGAAGCGGAAACAGACGTTGAACGATTCCCGCGGCACCACCATCTCGAGCGCGTCGTTGCCGACGATCTGCTCCTCGGCGTAGCAACAGAGGTCGAGAAACCCCTCGACCCGCGCCGCCAGTCCCTCCCGGCCGTAGAACTTCCAGTCGAGAAACCACTTCAGACTGTCCACCCGCCGGCCGCACTGCAGGCTCAGGGTGCCCAGGTCGCGGACGTCGCCGTCCGGCCCGGCGCGGAAGATGTAGGACTCGTCCCCGGCGCTGCACACCTCGCGCAGCAGCATCGGCCGGTTGTTGAACAGGAGCACGTTGCACATCAGGGCCGTGCCCGGCATCTTGTGGAAATCCAGGGTGAACGAGTCGGCCTGCTCGAGTCCTTCGAGATACTGGAGCCGCAGCCGGTCGCTGAAGATCGCGGCCCCGCCCCAGGCCCCGTCCACGTGCAGCCAGAATCCGTGGCGGGCGCGCAGGGCGATGAGCGGTTCCAGCGGGTCGTAGGCGCCGCGCACCGTGGTTCCGGCCGTGGCGGCGACGAAGAACACCTCGCCGCCCGCGGCCCGCACCGTCTCGATGGCCGCCTCCAGGGCCGGCCCGGTCATGCGGCCGTGGTCGTCCACCGGGACCTTGATCAGGTTTTCAATGCCGATGCCGAGGATGTTGGCCGCCCGGTCCATGGAGTAGTGGGCGTCGGCGTTGACAAAGCCGTAGAGCTGCGGCCGGCCGGACAGGCCGGACCGCTTGATGGCCGCGTCGCGGGTGTTGCGGGCCGCCATCATGGCGATCATGTTGGCGTTGCTCGAACCGGTGGTCATCTGCGCGCTGCCGTTCTCGAAACCGGCCAGCTCGAGCATGGTGCGCAGCAGGTACTTCTCCATCAGGGTCGACACCGGCGCGGTCTCGTAGGTGCAGGCCGAGGTGTTGGTGATGGCGGTGATCATCTCGCCGATCACCGAGGGCAGGTTGGCGTCGGCCCACATGCGGTTGACGTAGCCCGGGTGGCCGGTCTTGACCGCATGCCGCAGGTACTGCTCCACCCAGGTGAACAGCTCCTCCCAGTCCTGGCGGCCGCCGCCGTTGTCGAGCTGCAGTCGCTCGTCCAGGTCGTCCGGATCGAGGTAGTCGACAAAAGGGCCCGAACCCTGCTCCCGGTAGTAGCGGGTGATGATCGGCAGCAGCCGTGCGAAGATTTTTTCCTGCTCCATGTGCCCTGTCCGTTGGGGTTGTCCACCGCAGCCCGACAGCGTGGTGGTGCCGGCCGGAAAGGTATCAGCTGTCGAGCATTTTGCAAGCGGATTGCCGCCCGCGACCGCGACCGGCAGTGAAAAAATCCCCGGTCGCGACGACGGCGGCCGGGGTGCAGCGGAAAAGCGGAGCCGGGCAATGGGGCGGAGGTCCGCCGACGGGTCAGTCGGCGGCCTCGTCGAGATGCACCATGCCCTCGAGCAGCAGGCTGTCGATGCGCGCCCGGGTCTGCACCTCCTCCGGGGCCGGCACCAGCTTGGGGTAGAAGACGAAGCTGCCCTCGTGCCAGGAAAGGGTCTCGAAGAAGGCCTCCTTCATCTGCTGGAGCAGGGAGCCATCGAGTTTCGCCGGCGGGATGTAGCCCTGGTCGAGCAGGATCTGGCCGAACCGCCTTGGGGGTCGCGCCTGTTCGCGGAGGCGCAGACATTCCTGCAGCTGGTCGGTGGTGATCAGGTTGGATTCGAGCAGGATCTCGCCGATGCGCCGCTGACTGACGCGCAGCACCCCGTGGGTGAGGGCGCCGTTGCGGAAATAGAAGCTGCCGCTGTTGGCCGGGGAGCGGATGTCGAGGCGGCCGGTGAGGGCGGCCAGGTCGAGGAACTGGAAGATGTTCTCCAGGGCGATGGCGGCGATATCGCCCTGGAGGGCCGCGGCAGTTCCCGCCGGAACGGCGGCGAAGGAATCTTCCCGCACCAGCGGTGGAGCAGCCGCCGGTTCCTGGGGCTGGTGGCCGAAAATGGTCTGCAGTATCGACTTCATGGCTTTGAGGATGAGAAATAGTATCGATAAATCAACTCATTATATTCTCATCATGGCGCGCCCGCAAAGGATGTCAAGCGATTTGTTCGCCGCCGCCCGCATCCGGTCGCTGCCGGCGTCCCTCTGCCTCGGGGCGGCCTAAACCCGGGTGATGGTCTCCGGAGCATGGGTGAGCACGCGGACCCCGTCCGCGGTGAGCAGGAAGGTGTTCTCCGTGCCGATGGCCCCTTCCGCAAAGACGAACTTGGGTTCCAGGGCAAAGGTCATGCCCGGTTCCAGGGCGGTGCGCACCCCCTTGGCGAAGATCGGGTATTCGTCCAGCTCCAGGCCGACGCCGTGGCCGATGAAGCGCACCCGGTCAGGGCCCAGGCCCATGAAATGCTCGGCCAGCCCCATCTCCCGGGCCATCTCCTCGGCGCGCAGGTAGACCTCCTCGCAGATTGTACCCGGGCGGAGCATGCCCACCAGTTCCCGCTGGATGGCGAGGGCGGCCTCGTGGGCGGCGCGCAGCTCGGCGGAGACGTCGCCGATGACGAACATGCGCGCCCCGTCGGCGGTGTAGCCGTTGATCACGCAGGTGTAGTCGATGTAGACCACCTCGTCGCGGCCGATGCGCTTCCAGCCGGCGCCGTGCGGGTTGTTGGCCGGGGTCAGGCCGCTGCCGCCAACCGGGCCGTCGAAGTAGGAGGGTTCGGCGCCGCTGCCGCCGCTGGTCACGTTGCCGAGGAAGAAGTCCTGGTTGAAGGCGCGCATCTTGCTGCAGCCGGCGTAGCCGCGCCGGCGCATGGCCGCCTCGAACAGGCTGGCCAGTTCGATCTCGGTCATGGATTCGCGGAGCATGGCCGGCACCTCGGCGAACACCTGGTCGAGCACGGCGCAGGACTCCTGGAGCAGGTCGGCCTCGTAGGGGGACTTGATCCGGCGCTGGCTGCGGATCGGCTCGCCGATATCCTGCATCGTGCTGGCGGCGAACACCTTCTGGTAGAACTGCCAGGTCTTGTACGGCATCACGTCCAGTTCAAGGCCAAGGGCGTCGAGGCAAAAGCCCCGCTCGGCCAGCTCCTGGGGGATCGTCTTCAGGCTGCGCACCTCGATGATCCCGGCCAGGGGCGATTCCCGGCGGGCGCGGGCAAAGCTCTTGCGGACCATGAGCAGCGGCTCGCCGGTGCGCGGCACGAACAGGTGGGCCGCCTGGGAGGTGCCGCTCAGGTAGAAGAGGTTGGTGTGGTGGACGACCAGGGCGCCGTCCAGGCCCAGTTGATCGAGAGTCTGCTGCAGGGTGCGCACGCGGGCGTCGATTTCGTCCTTGGGCGTGTAGCGCATGGCGGTCATGGGGCTTCCTTGATTGGTGTGGTTTACGGAATGGGGTCGGCCCGGGTGGGGCCTTGATGACAGAGACCGTACCGGCACGGCGGGCCGCTGTCAACGGCCCGCGGTCGGCCGGGTCAGGAGGCCGCGCGCAGGTCGGCGTACTCGGGGTTGCGCTCCAGGTAGGCGGCCGCATACGAACACTGCGGCACCACCGTGCGGCCCTGGGCGCGAACGTCCTCGAGGGCGAAGCGGGTGAGGATGGCGGCCACGTTCTTGCCGCGCAGTTCAGGGGGCACAAAGGTGCTGGTGAAGACCACCGCTCCGTTGGGCCGCTCCTCGTAGGCCAAGTAGGCAAGTTTGCCCTCCAGGTCGAGTTCGTAACGGTTGGTCAGGGGGTTTTTCCGCGGTTGTTCGTTCATGGTCGTTCCTCCGTGCACTGAAGAGCGGCACAACCCCGCGCATCGGGATTTGTGCGCGCATTCCGGATCGTTTTCCTCTACTATAGGGCCGGTGCGCCTTTTTGGCGCGAAAAACACCACCTTTTCCTGAACTTTTACCGGAACAGTCATGGACCGCTTCTTCGCTCCCCGGTCGCTGGCCATCTACGGCCTGTCCCGCCGGCCGGGCAACACCGCCCGGGTCATTGTCGACAACTGCCGCCGCTGGGGCTTCCGCGGGCCGATCGTCGGCATCAACCCCCAGGCCGCGGGCGATGGCGGCGACGACCTCGACATCCGTGCGAGCGCCGCCGATCTGCCCTTTTCGCCCGACCTGGCGGTGCTGCTCATCCCGGCCCGGCAGGTGCCGGCCGCGGTGGAGGACTGCGGCCGCGCCGGTATCCGCCGGCTGGCCATCCAGGCCGGCGGCTTCAACGAGTCGAGCGAGGCCGGCCTCCAACTGGCCGAGCAGGTGCGCGCCGCGGCCCGCCGCCACGCCATCCGTTTCGTCGGCCCCAACGGGCTTGCCCTGGCCGACACCACCAGCGGCCTGTGCCTGCCGTTCGTGCCCGCCCTGCCGGTGCGGCCGGGTTCGTTCTCGTTCATCTCCCAGAGCGGCGGCCTCGGGCTGTTCCTCTGGAACCTCCTGGAGAGCGAGCAGCTCGGTTTGGCCCGGTTCGCCAGCATCGGCAACCGGCTCGACCTGGACGAGGTCGATTTCCTCGAGTTCCTGGGCGCGGACCCCGCCACCCGGGTGATCGGCCTGTACCTGGAGAGCATCGCCGACGGCCGCCGGCTGATCGAGGCGGCCGCACGGGCCGGCAAGCCGGTGATCGTCTACAAGGCGAACACCACCGACGGCGGCGGCCGGGCGGCCATGAGCCACACCGCCTCCCTGGGCGGCGACGACCGGGTGGTGGACGCGGCCTTTGCCCGGGCCGGCATTATCCGCATCCACCGGTTCCGCGATTTCGTCACCACCGCCCGGGCCTTCGACCTGCCGCCGATGCGCGGCCGGCGGATCATGCTCATGAGTCCGGCGGGCGGCCTGGGCGTGGCCATGGCCGATCGCTCCGAGCGGCGCGGCTTTGCCTTTGCCGATCCGGGCGAACCGTTCTACCGGGAGCTGGCGACCATCGCCAACGCCGGCATCATCCGCCCGGGCAACCCCCTGGACCTGGGCGACCTCTACCGGGTGGACCGTTACCCGGCCCTGTTCGAAGGGGTGCTGGCCAGCGACCGGGTGGACGGGGCGGTCTTTGCCAGCCAGTGGCCGCGGATGCCTCCCGGCGGCACGGACGTGTTCACCGGGATGTTCACCACCGACTTCTACACGGCCGCGGCCGAGGTGGCGCGCAGGGCGGACAAGCCGCTGGCCCTGGCCCTGTACGGTCACCCGCCGGCCCTGGCCGAACTCAAGGAGCGGCTGCCCGTGCCGGTGTTCGCCGGACCGGAGGAGGCCCTGGACGCGCTCGAGCGGCAGATGCGCTATCACGAGCAGCAAACGGCCGCGCCCTTTGCCCCGGACCCGGTTCCGGAGGTGGACCGGCAGGCGGCCGCGGCCTGGCTGGCCGGGCGCGACGGCGCGGTGGGCGAGGAAGCGCTGGCCCTGGTGGCCTGCTGCGGCCTTGCCGGGCTGGGTTCGGCCGTGGCCCGCACCCCTGCGGAGGCGGGCCGACTGGCCGCGGCCAGGGGCTGCCCGGTGGTGCTCAAGGTGGTGGCGGCCGGGGTGCTGCACAAGACCGAGGTGGGCGGGGTGCTCGTGGGCATCGACTCGCCGGAGGAGGCGGAACGGGGCTTTGCGACCATCCGTGCGAACCTCGCCCGTCACCGGCCGGAGGCGGAACTCGCCGGCGTGCGCATCGCCCCCATGGCCCCGGCGGGGCACGACCTGTTCATCGGCGGGCTGCAGGATCCGGTGTTCGGGCCGGTGGTGGTGTTCGGTTCCGGTGGCGTATACGTGGAGCTGTTCGTTGACGTGGCCCGGCTGCTCTGCCCCACGGCCGAGGCCGAGGTGCGGGCCGCGCTCGGCCGGTTGCGCTGCGCCCGGCTCTTCGCGGGTTTCCGCGGCCGGCCGGCGGTGGACCCGGGCCCCTTTACCCGGGCCGTGGTGCGGGTGGGGCAGCTGCTCGCCGATTGCCCCGAGATCGCCGAGCTGGACCTCAACCCGGTGCGGCTGACCGACGACGGCAGGCTGCTCGCCCTGGACGCCCGCCTGCGTCTCGCCGGCCCGGGCTGAGCGGGCCGCTTTTTTGTGCCGGCGGGGGATCGATCTGGTTTATAGTGGGCGCGGCCGCGGGGCGGCCGGGGCCTGACACAGGGGAGCCGCAGGTGGCGGGCGGCGGGGGGAACACATGACGGGTGGTGCGGAGGAACGTATGCGTTTTCTGCTGGCAGCAGTCTTGAGTCTTGTGCTGGGAGCGGGGCCGTTGTGGGCCAGCGGGGAGGGGCTGCCCGCGGCCGACCTGGCCGCGGTGCGGGTGCTCGACCTGCACACCGCCCAGGCCGTTGCCCTGGCCGCCAACCCGAACATGGCCGCATCCCGGGCCCGGGTCGAGCAGGCCAGGGCGCGGGTCGAGCAGGCGGCGGCTGCCTGGTGGCCGAGCCTGGACCTGAGCGGCGGCGGTTCCCGCCAGCGGCTGGCGGAGAGCGGCACCCGCTTCGACCCGGCCATGGCCGCCCTGCTGGGCGGATCCACCGACCGGACGCTCGAGGTGTACAGCGCAGGTCTGCAGGCCACCTGGGTGCTGTTCGACGGTTTTTTCCGCCGTTTCAAACGGCTGCAGGCCGAGTACGACGAGCAGTCGGCCGCCGCCGGCCTGGCGGACAGCCGCCGGCTGCTGGTCGGCGCGGTGGCCGAGGCCTTTGTCAACACCCAGCTCGCCCAGACCAACACCGATATTTACCGGGCCGATGAGACCTTCTACCTCCGCCAGCTGGAGG
>JAGODN010000087.1 GCA_017998195.1 Desulfobulbus sp.
CGTCATGACCCACCACATCGCCTTCGGCGCCAAACAGCCCCTGCTCGAGGACGCGGCCGGCGAATCGGGCGGCGAATACATCGTCGCCTACAACAAGGAGCAGCTGATTGCCGCCTTCTACTCGCTGGCTCTGATGATGTCCGAGGCGGTGTCGTTCACCGCGCCCGTGGTTTCTGTGGACGCGGTCAACAAGATCCAGAGCGGCGATGACCTGTACATGGGGCTCTTCCTGCCCATGGACAGCACCTACTGGGTGGGCAACGTCAAAAAATTCAAGATGGGTGACGGTTCCGCCGAACGGCCTGAACTGTTCAACGTCTACGACAAGAAGAGCGCGGTGGCCATCAACAGTGCCGGCCATTTCCTCGACAACACCGCCACCTTCTGGGGAGACGACAACGATCCCAACGACATCGACAACTACGGTGCCGCCGACATCAAGGAAGACGGCGCGGGCGAGGTGCTGCTCGAAGACGTGCAGGGGTATTTCACCGCCGGCGCCACCGATCCGACCGCCTACTACCAGCGGCCCATCTACACCTGGATGGACCACGACGGAGACGGGGACAAGGAGATGGTCAAGTTCGACCGCACACACATTACCGCCGCCCATCTCCAGGTGGCGGACGACGCAACCCGCGACAAGCTGGTCAACTTCGTCCACGGATACAGCTACGACGCGGTCGCCGCCACCGGTGCGCCGCTGGCCGTGCGCGACTGGATCCTCGGCCCGATCATCCATTCGCGGCCGGTGGTCATCGACTACTTCGACACCACCAAGGAAGACCTGCCGCTGCAGAAACGGCTGATCGCCGTGGGCAGCAACGACGGCATGCTCCATGTGTTCAACGACGAGAACGGCCGCGAGTTGTTCGCCTTCATTCCCGAGGACATCCTGCCCTTGCTCAAGGAAGTACAGGCGAACAAGATGTTTGACACCGTGGACGGTTTGGTCACCCTGTTCCGCCGGGACAAGGCGCCCAAGTACCTGATCTTCGGAGAGCGCCGCGGCGGGTCCACTTTCTGGAACCTGGACATTACCAACCAGGACCCGACCCAGTGGACCGTGGCCTGGTCGTACACCCATCCCCAAATCCAGCAATCCTGGTCGGAGGTCAAGACCGCTTCCATCCCGGTGGCAGTCAACGCCGAGGGCAAGCGGACCTTCAAGGACGTGGCCATCTTCACCGGCGGTTACGACACGGAGGAGGATTCCTTCCCGGAACCGTTCACCGACCAGGATGCCAACGGCACCCCGTTCGCCGCCAACGGCAGCATCGACAACAGTGAATGGTCGAAGACTACCACCACCCAGGATGTGTATGACGACAACCTGTACAACACCTACAACCCGGCAATGAACGAGTACGGCCGCGGTATCTTCGTGGTCGACCTGGATAATCCCGCGGCCGTCACCAGCGTCACCATGGCCAGCGGACCGGCACGGCAAATCCTGCCCTTTTCCGCCACCTACGGCGCCACGGCCGTGACCACCGGCGTGGCCCAGACCTTCCCGGAGATGAAATTCAGTTTCCCGGCCAGCCCGAGCGTGGCCACGGGCACGGACAGGTACCTGTACAACTCGGCAGGCGGCCCGGCCTACCAGTACGCGGACAACGTGCTGCTGGCCGTGTACGGCGTGGACATCTACGCCAACCTGTTCAAGGTGCGCTACGATTTCCAGCTGAAAAACGCCGGCACCACGAGCACGCCCAACTGGCAGGTGGCCAGCACCGGCTGGCAGGTCAACAAACTGTTCAGCGCCAATCCCGGCAGCGCCAGCGCCAGCGGTCGCCTCGGGGTTGGGGTAAACACCGCGGACCAGGGGCGGAAGGCCTTCTACCCGCCGGCCATTTCCTGGCGAGGCTCCAAGGGATATTTCGAGGCGGGCAACTATGTGTATCCGAACGTGCGCTTCGATAAAACCGACACCATGGCCTCGCTCTTCTTCGGCACCGGTGACCGCGAAAACCCGAAATACACCATGATCCGCAATCGCTTCTACGCGGTCTACGACGACGTCTCGGTCACGGCCACACAGACTGTGCCGTTACCTGAAACGCCCGTTGCCGTGACCTCGGCCCCGTACCAGGAGGACGACCTGCTCAACCTGACCTGCGACGAACTGGACAAGGACACCGTTATCAACTCCTGCTATATGCCGACACCGGGCGCTGCCTGCAGCGCCGCCACCGCCTCCGAGGACATGAAGAACTATCTCAGATCACTGCTCAAGGATGACGCGGTGTACGGCACCCCGGTCGCCCTGGAGAACGGCGCGGCCCACGAAAACGACGCCAAGGGCTGGTACATCGTCCTGCCCGACCAGGGACAGAGTTCGGCCTGTGGGCATGTCAGCTACCCGACCACCATCGAGTCCTTCACCAGCACGGACCACGACAACCATATCGGTGAACATGTGCTCAGTCAGGCCACCCTGTACTACGGCAACCTGTATTTCACCACCTACCAGCCCAGCAGTGACGATCCATGCAACCCGCAGGGCAATGGCTTCACCTACGCGCTGAACTACCTGGATGCCAGCTCCACCTTCAATTTGACTCAGGAATTGACGGGTAGCGTTGAATACTTTGACATCGCTGACCGGTATAACAAATACATCGGCATTCACGGTATCCCGTCCAGCTTCACCATCGTGCTACGTGAAGGTCGTGCTAGTGCTTATGCCAGTATGGGTGGGGCGATCATCGGCCCCGGTAAGGATGGTGGCCCCCCCATTCCGTCCCCCGGGCTGGGACTGGAGTTGTACTATTGGCGTGACAGCAGCAGCGAAGAATGACCAACCGCCGCCCGTGGCCCACAGTCACGGGCGGCACCACATGTTTCCAATACATTCGAGGTGAGATAGCATGCGAAAGAAATTACCAGGAATCCTGGCCTGTCTGATGGTGCTGGCGGTCTGCGCCGGCCTGCTCCCGGCGGAGGGCCGGGCGGCGGTCGCCGTGCAGGCCGAGACAGTTTCCGGAATCATCGTGGCCAGGGCGACGGACCAAGCCATTCGCCTGGACAATGGGCAAACCTATCACCCCTCACGCCAGGAACTTGCGCCCGGGGTGGCGATCGGCCAGCCCATCACCCTGCGATACTTCGTCGAAGGCGGAGAGAAGAACGTGTATTTTGAATACGCGCCCGGCGTGAACAGCCTGAAGGAATTGCCGCCGGTGACGGCACCGGAGGACGACGGCCCGAAATAAGCACCACCCGCCCGGTAACCGCAGCGCGGCCGGCCCTGACTGCCGGCCGCGCTGCATGTCCCGCCAACCACCCTGTCATGAGGAGGCGCGGGCTCAGAACAATCCCGCCACGCTCGCGCTTTCTTCCACCCCTCAGGACAGGCTTCTTGCCTCGTCCCGGGTACCCCACTCACAGACCATACTCCTTCAATTTCCCCAGAAGCGCCGGGTAGCTCAGTTCGAGCAGACGGGCCGCCCTGGTCGTGTTGCCGCCAATGTAAGCCATGGCCCGCCGGATGAGGCGTCGCTCCATGATCCCGGCCCGGCCGGTCCCGTGCCATCCGGGATCGCCGACCACCATCTGGACGAACCATGACCGGCGAAACCTCCACCCCACAAAGACGCCTCAGTGCCGGCCAAGGCCCTCGGCGATAAAAGATGCCACCAGGGTGTTGATGCTGACGCCCTCCCTTCTCGCCAGGGAGGCCAGCCGGGCATGAACGCTCTTGGGAACACGCTGCACCCACTTGCCGCTGTAACTCTGGCTGATGGCCGGGAGAGGGTCGCCGAACGCACGGGCCGTGGCCAGCCAGGAGGCCTCGGCGTCCATGGCGTTGGTGATGGCCTCCAAGATGGTTTCACCGTCAGCCATGCATCCGGGAAGGTCGGGAAAGGTGACGAGAAAGCCGCCGCCATCTTCCCGGGCAAGTTGTTTGACCTCGAACGGGTAGGTTGTTTCAGCCATGATCTTCTCCTGTGATCAGCGCGAGAAATTGCTTGATGTACACAGCCTTGATCGGCCTGTGGGCCGGGACGGTCAGCTTGGCCCCGTCCTGACGCCTGAAGGTCACGTGGCTGGTGCCGGGTTGCCGCCATTCAATGCCGTGCTGTTTGGCGAGAGACTGCAAGGTCTCGATTTTCCAGTCGCCAGCCGGGTTGTTGGCCATTTGCTTGAGCAGTTTGTCCCGTGTACTCATGCTGTTATAATATTATATGTGATATCAAAAGACGCAAGGTCTTTTCCGTATCGACACCGCCACGGAAAACAGTCGCAAACCTATCGCAATCCGCCCGGTGATCCGGAGTGGTGTTGGTGCATTTCCTTGATGAGCTATCGGTGCCGCCGCCCGGCCGCGCCCGGACGCACAAGTCAACTCCCATACTCCTTCAACTTGGCAAGCAGCGCCGGGTAGCTCAGCTCCAGTAGCTGTGCCGCCTTGGTCTTGTTGCCGCCGGTGTGCTCCATGGCCCGCTGGATGAGCCGTCGCTCCATGATCACCTTGGCCTGTTTGAGCGAGTAGGTGCCGAGCAGGTCGTCCAGCCTCCGGTGTTCGGGCCGTGCGCCAAACGGCTCGGGCAGGTGCTCGGGCAGGATGATGCGCTTGTCGGTGAGGATGTAGGCCCGCTCGAGCACGTTTTCCAGTTCGCGCACGTTGCCCGGCCAGCGGTGGCGCATCAAGAGGTCCATGGCCGCCGGGGCCACGCCCTGCACCTCCAGGCCGTGGCGGGCCGCGAACCGGTCGAGGAAGAAGCGGCACAGATGGGGGATGTCCTCCGCGTGGTCGCGCAGGGGCGGCACGTGCACGTTGAGCACGTTCAGCCGGTAGAAGAGATCCTCGCGGAACAGGCCGTCCCGCACAAGCGCCTCCAGGTCGCGGTTGGTGGCGGCCAGCACCCGCACCTGCACCGGCTGGCTCCTGACCGCGCCCAACCGCCGCACCTCCTGCTCCTGCAGCACACGCAGCAGCTTCACCTGCATGTCCACGGGCAGCTCGCCGATCTCGTCGAGAAAGAGCGTGCCCTGGTCCGCCTCCTCGAACAGCCCCCGCTTGTCCCGATCCGCGCCGGTGAAGGCCCCGCGGACAAAGCCGAAGAACTCGCTCTCCAACAGGTTCTCCGGAATCCCGCCGCAGTTCACGGCCACGAACGGCGCCGCCTCGCCCCGGCCCAGCCGGTGGATGCCGCGCGCCACCAACTCCTTGCCGGTGCCCGACTCGCCGGTGATGAGCACCGTGGCCGCATACGGCGCCACCTTCTCGGCCAGGCGGAACACCTCCTGCATGGCCCGGCTGCGGCCGACCATGCCGCCGAAGGAGCGCTGACCGTCGAGGGCGTCCAGGCGGCTACGCAGCTGCCGGTTTTCGTCGCGCAGCCGCTCGCGCTCCTCGGCCTTGCGCAGCACCAGGAGGATCTCGTCGAGTTTGAACGGCTTGGAGATATAGTCGTAGGCCCCCTGCTGGACCGTCTCGATGGCCTGGTCCACGGTGCCGTAGGCGGACATCATGATCACCGTGCCACCCAGATCGGCCGCGCGCATTCCGGCGAGAAAGGCCAGGCCGTCCATCACCGGCATCTTCAGGTCGCAGAGGATGAAGTCAAAGCGGTGCTCCCCGGCCAGGCGCAGCCCCTCGCTGCCGTCGGCCGCGGTGGTCACCGCGTAGCCGCTCTTGCCGAGCAGGGCGGTGAGCATGTGGCGCATGTTCGCCTCGTCGTCGATCACCAGGATGGTCTGCATGCGGGTCAGGCTCCGGGTTCGGGTGGATGGGCGGGTGCGGATGGGTCGGCCGGGTCGGTCAGGGGCAGCAGCAGGTGCACGGTCGTGCCTGCGCCGGGCTCGCTCTCCAGGCGGATGGCGCCGCCCATGGATTCGATCAGCGACAGCGACACCCACAGCCCCAGGCCGGTGCCGCGGCCCGGCTCCTTGGTGGTGAAGAAGGGGTCGAACACCGACTCGCGCAGCTCGGGCGGGATGCCGCTGCCGTTGTCCATGAGGCTGAGGCGCAGCCTCGCCGGATGGTCGGGCCCGTCCGGCGGGTCGATGCGGGTGGCCAGGGTAATGGCGCCCTCCTCCGCCTGGTGGCCGCTGCGGATGGCGTCCACGCTGTTGAGCAGGCAGTTGAGCAGCACCTGGCGCAGCTGCTCGCGGTCGAGGTGGACCTGGCTGCGCGTTGCGGCAAGGTCCAGGGTCACGCGGATGCCGGCAAAGAGCGGCTGGCTGGCCAGCGACTCGGCGGTCTCGGCGAGCAGGGTGTGCACGTCGAACAGCTCCGGCTTGCCCCGGCCCGCGCGGGCGTGGTCGAGCAGCTGGCGGATGAGCCGGTCCACCCGCGCCAGTTCGGCCAGTCCTTTGGTTGCGTAGTCGGCGCGCTCGGGCGCGGCGAGACCCTCCATGGCGAGCAGCTGCACATACCCCTGGACCACGCCGAGCGGATTGCCTATCTCGTGCGCCAGGCCCGCGGCCAGCCGGCCCACCGAAGCAAGCTTCTCGGCCCGGACCATCTCCTCCTGGTTGGCGAGCAGCTGCCGGTTCTTCTCGGCCAGTTCACCCACGGCCGCGGCCAACCGTTCGCGGTCCGCCTCGATGCGCGCCACCATGGCCTGGATGGAGCCGGCCAGCCGGCCGAGCGCATTGGTCGGGGCCGTGGGCCAGACCGTGTCCAGCCCCTCGCCGCGGTAGTTCTCGGCCGCCTCGACCATGCGGTCGATGGGCCGCACATGTGACTGGAACAGGCGGAAAAACACCACCGTTGCCAGCACCAGCGCGTTGACCAGCAGGTAGACGAGGATGACCCGCTCCTTGCGCCACACCGGCTGCAGCACCCGGGCGAGCGGCACGGCCGCGCCGATGGCCGCGGGCTGGTTGCCGGGAGCGAGCATGGGCACGGCCACCGCCAGGTAGCGGGGCGCGAGCAGGCTGGTGGGGGTGAGGGGCGCGGGTTGGACTTGAGGAGAGCCGGACCGGGCCGCGGCCTCGACCAGGGGACGCAGGGTTTGGGCACAGGTTGGATTGGCGGTGGCGGGGAGGAGGGTGTTGGTGTGCAGGAGGCAGCTGCCCGGTTGGTCGGCGAGCCATTGGCGGAGCATGACGGGCAGGTCGGCCGCCCCCGGCGCGGACGCGGTCGCACCCGCGTCCAGCAACCGGCGCAGCAGGCCCGCCTCGCGCACCTGGGCATCGTTGATCCAGAACGGCAGGACCACCAGGTTGGTCAGCAGGGTGGCCGTCGCACTGAGCAGCAGCAGGTTCAGCCCGAGCCCCAGGGTGATGCGTCGCATGGTCGGATGCGCCTCCCCTTACCCGGTGACCAGTCTATAGAGGGGACCGCGCGGCGCGGCAGCCCGGCCGCCGACGGGCCGGCACGGACTGTGCCCGTTCAGCGCATTGGTCGAAAGAAGCAAGGGCGATGGATCGGTTCGATTCATAACCCCTTTCTCTCACGGCAGAATCCAGCGATCAAGGGATTTTACTCGATGACTGAGGAAAAGTACTCCGTGGGTGAGCAACAATGCGCAGAAGTGCACACCCGACGCATCCTCCGAATAATCAGGGCGTTCAGGCAGGGCGGCAATGAATCCGCTCCTGCGCCACGATGAACGTTCTTATCGCGGGCATGGCCCGCTCCTACCACCCCGGCCGTGCTCGTCGGAGCGGGCCGTGCCCGCGATGGGGGACCGGCACGGTCTTTGGTACCCCGAGCAAGGCCGGACGCCGGAGCGCCCGGGGCTGCGTTCCCACGCTGGAGCGTGGGAACGATAAAAAAAAACCCGCGACCAAGTTGGCGGTATTCCATGGTGCGCAGCCCACGAGCACGCGTAATCGGTTATTGTCGTCTATGGCGCATTGCGCACCAGGGGATCACCGTCATCATCAAAGAAAAAGGGCGCCACGAGCAAGCCCCCGGCACCCCTCAAACCTGAACAATTGCAGCCTGAGCAGGCAGCCAACTAATAATGATACCTGCAGGCAAGGATCCTGATCGTGTCACCCTGCACCGCATACACGAGCCGATGCTCGTCATCGATGCGCCTGGACCAGCAACCGGCCAGTTCGTGCTTGAGCGCCTCGGGCTTGCCGGTTCCGGTGAAGGGTGTCCGCTGGACCTCCTTGATCAGCTTGACCAGGCGCAAGGCTTTCTTGCGATCCTGCTGAATCCACCAGGCCAGATCCTCGAAGGCCGAGGGATCAAATGCCAAGCTTTTCACAGGCTTCATCGAACGGGATGCCTGTTTTTCGCCGCCGAGCGGCCAGGAGACGTTCCCGCATGGCCTCACTCTTGAGCAGATAGGCAGTTTCTTTTTCCGACTGCAGTTCGTGCCACAGGTCGATGGGCACGATCACCGCGGTGATGATGTTGTTCTCATCCGAGATGTATTGCACCTGTCCCATAATTCCCTCTCATACTCTCTGCCCTCGGTGCCTTGCGCTTGTTCCTGGCATCGATGGCACCCAGGAAATGATCATGTTGATGCGTTGCATCATGACGTGTCGCGCACGGTCTGTCAACGTGCCCTGTACGACGCGCTCGACTCCTCTTCTTGCCGGCACATCGCCCGGTGGGCCGGGTTCCCACAGTGCGAGGGGTTAGTTCGGGGAGATGGGGTAACGGTTGTGCACTGCCCCCTGGTGACTCGTTGCGAAAATGGGTCCATGGGCTGGGTGCGGCCATCCTTCTCCCGGACCTTGACCTTCACGATCATACCCGTCCCGCCCCCGCCCCACGGGCAACCGGCAAGGCGGAGCCCCGCAGCCAGGTCGGCGGAAAACCCTGGTGCGCACGGCGCACC
>JAGODN010000088.1 GCA_017998195.1 Desulfobulbus sp.
TGCACCAAGTTCAACGGCGTCTCCTACCCGGTGCAGCGGGCTGCCGAGGCGGTGTATTCGCCTGCGGGCCAGGCCCAGTGCACGGCCCTGATCGACGGCTATCTGCACAACGCCGGCCTCATTCGCGCGGCCATGACCGAACTCGGCTACGCCTGCGTCGGCGGCGACAACGCCCCCTACGTGTGGATCGACGGCGGCCGCGACTCCTGGGGATTCTTCGACCTGCTGCTCGAGAAGGCGGGCGTGGTCTGTACGCCCGGGGCGGGCTTCGGCCGCTGCGGCCAGGGCTACATCCGCCTGTCGGCGTTCAACTCCGAGGCCAACGTGATCCGGGCCATGGAACGGATCCGGCAAGCGCTGGGCTGATCGACCGGGCAAGGGGGAGGAAGCAATCGGATGGCAAGACCATGGACGCGGGCAGAACAATGGGAACGATGAACAGACATGCAAACGGCTCCAGGGTGAGTGGCAGCCTGGTGTTCCTCCAGGAATTTCTCAAGCATCCGCTGCAGATCGGCTCGATCATCCCCAGTTCCCGCTTCCTCGAGCGGCGGGTGGTGGAGGCCGCCGGCGCGGCCGACGGCGAGGTGATCGTCGAACTGGGACCCGGGGTGGGGGGCATCACCCGGGCGCTGCTGGCCGCCATGGGCCCCGAGGCCCGGCTGCTGAGCATCGAGATCAACCCCAATTTTCACAGCTGGGTGGAGCGCATCAACGACCAGCGGCTCATCGCCCACCTGGGCAGCGCCGTTGACCTGGAGGAGATCCTGGCCGGTTACGCCCTGGCCCCGCCCAGCGCGGTGGTGTCCGGCATCCCCTTTTCCACCATGGATCGCCGCATCGGCTCGCAGATCCTGGCGACCGTGTCCTCGGTGCTGCCGGTCAACGGCCGCTTCGTCGCCTACCAGGTGAACAGCCAGGTGGCTACCCTCTGCGAGCCCTTCCTCGGCTGCGGCCAGCGGACCATGGAGTACCTCAACATCCCGCCCATGCGCATCTTCCAGTGGGTCAAGCAGGCCTGAGTCCCGGCCGCGGCCGGCTCAGGCGCCGAGCAGGCGGCGGCCGTTCGCGCCGGTGATGCGCGTCAGCAATTCCGCCGGCAGGCGGAGTTGGCGCAACCGCTCGAGCGAGGCCGCCTGGTCGGTCCAGGGACTGTCCGTGCCGAACAGCAGCCGGTCGGCCGGGTGGGCGAGCAGGATCCGCCGCACCCGCTCTCCATCAAGATGTTCCAGGGCGAACGACAACTCCATCCACACCGGCTCCCCCACCAGCAGTTGCTCCACCTCCTCCCATTCATCCCAGCCGCCCAGATGGGTGGCGACCAGTTTGAGTTCCGGAAATCTCCGGCAGACGGTGCGGATCCGTCCCGGGTCCGCCTTGCGCACCCGCGGGTAGGCGATGTCGTAGCCGGCGTGGATCACCAGGATCAGGCCGGTTTCCGCAAGGGACGCGTACAGCGGGTCCAGGCGCGGGTCGTCGAGCAGGTAGTCCTGGTAGTAGGAGTGCATCTTGATGCCCTTGAACCCCTGGGCCTGCACGAGCGCGAGGTGATCGAGCAGGTCCGGGTCGGCCGGGTGCAGGGAGGGCAGGGGGACGATCCGCTCGGAACGGATGGCCCGCGACCAGCGGAGGATGGGTTCGAACTGTTCCGGCCGGGTGGCGATGGAGCAGACCACCGATCGGTCGATGCCGGCGCGGTCCATGGAGGCGAGCAGCCCGGCCACGGTGCCGTCCAGGTGGGCGCGGATGTTGCCCTCGGCCTCCAGGGCCGGGATGGCCGCGCTGGCGACCCGGTCGGGAAAGGCATGGGTGTGGAAGTCGATGATGCCGCTCATCACCGCGTCGCCCGGTTCAGGCCAGCAGCCACAGGCCGAATTGGAGCACGAGCAGGGCGTAGAGGCCGGCGACCACGTCGTCGAGCATGATCCCCAGGCCGCCGTGCAGGTGGCGGTCGACCCAGCCCACCGGGAAGGGCTTGGCGATGTCGAACAGCCGGAACAGGGCGAAGCCCACGAGAGCCGCGGCCGGGTGGAGCGGGGCAGCGGTCAGGGCGATGAGCACGCCGACGATCTCGTCGATGACCACCACCCCGGGATCGCCCCGGTCGAGGATCTTCTCGGCGGCCCCGGCGCTGGCCACGCCGACCGCGAACAGCAGCCCGACCGCGGCCAGGTAGGCGGCCAGGCTGAGCCCGGCGAGCGGCCACCAGAGCACGAGCCCGACCAGGGTGCCCCAGGTGCCGGGCGCCTTGGGCAGGTAGCCGCTGCCGCCGCCGGTGGCGATGAACATCAGGAGTCGATCCATGGTGTTCCTGTCAGCGGTCGTCATCAGCGCGGCGCACGGCCGCGTAGACCGCCTGCAGCGGCACCCGGTGCCGCTCCGCCACGGCCCGGCAGGCCTCGTATTCCGGGGTGAGCACCGGGCCGTCCGGGGTCTGGACCCGTTTGGCCGCCAGTGGACCCCAGGGGGTGGCGACGGTGACCGTCGTCCGCTCCAGGGTGACCCGCTCCTCGCTGCGCCGGCGCAGGCCGATGGCGGTGGTTTCGCGGAACACCAGTTCGATCAGCGGCTGGGCAGCGGCGGGCGCGGTCAGCACCCGCAGCAGGTAGCCCGGCCGCCCCTTTTTCATGTGCATGGGCACCAGGCAGACATCCAGGGCGCCCGAGGCCATCAGCCGGTCGCTCAGGTAGGGCCAGAATTCCGGGTTCCAGTCGTCCAGGTGGGTTTCCAGCACCTCGACCCGCTGGGCCTCGGCCACCTCCAGCGACGCTCCGAGCAGCAGCCGCAGCAGGTTGGGGCGGCCATCGCTTCGTTCCCTCGACCCCGCGCCATAGCCGGTCGCCTCGATCCGCAGGGGCGGCAGCGGACCGAAGCCGGCGGCCAATTCTCGCACCAGGGCGGCGCCGGTGGGCGTGACCAGTTCCTGGCGGAGATCTTCGCCGTACACCGGCACACCCGCGAGCAGCCGGCAGACCGCCGGCGCGGGCAGGGGAACGTCGCCGTGGGCGCAGTGGATCCAGCCGCCGGTCAGGGGCAGGGGCGAGCAGACCAGCCGCTCGACCCCCAGCCAGGCCAGGCCGGCCACGGTGCCGACAATGTCCACCAGGGCGTCGTCGGCACCGACCTCGTGGAAGTGGATGCGCTCGGGCGTGGTGGCGTGGACCGCGGCCTCGGCCTCGGCCAGGCGGGTGAACACGGCCAGGGATCGTTCGCGCACAACCGTGTCCAGGTCGGTCCGGTCGAGCAGGGTGGCGATCTCGGCCAGGTGCCGGTGGGCGTGGTGGTGCTCGTGGTGGTGGCGGGGCCCGTGAACCTGCACCCGGGTGGCGGCAAACCCCTGCACCACCGGGCGGCTGATCTCGAGGGCGACCCCGTCCAGCCGGAGCGCGGCCACCACCTCGCGCAGGAGGGATTCGGGCAGGCCTGCATCGACCAGGGCGCCGAGCAGCATGTCGCCGCTCACCCCGGAGAAGCAGTCCAGGTAGGCGGTGCGCATCAGCTGAGCCGGGCCCCGGCGGGAAGGGGCAGGCCGTTCAGGCAGGCGGAGACCGGCATCCGCTTCCTGCCCTCGGGTTGGACCTCGCGGAGGCGCAGGCTGTCCGCGCCGGTGGCCACCAGCAGGCCGGTACTGTCGGCGCAGCGGATGGTGCCGGGCGCCAGGTCGGCCGGGGTGGGGACCACCTCGGGCCGGAACAGGCGCAGGCGGCGGCCGTCGAGGAAGGTGTAGGCCGACGGCCAGGGATCGAGCCCGCGGATCAGGCAGTGCAGTTCCGTGGCCGGCCGGTGCCAGTCCAGGTGTCCCTTCTCCTTGGTGAGCATGGGCGCGAGCGTGGCCCGGTCGTGGTCCTGGGGGACCGGCACGAGCTCGCCCCGGCGCAGCCGGTCCAGGGCCGCGGCCAGGGTGCGGCCGCCCAGCTCGGCCAGCCGGGCGAACAGGGCCCCGGCCGTGTCCTCCGGGCCGATGGGCGTGGACACGGAGAGCAGCACCGGACCGGTGTCCATGCCCTCGTCCAGCTGCATGATGGTGATGCCGGTCTCCTCGTCGCCGTTGATGATCGCCCATTGGATCGGCGCCGCGCCCCGGTGGCGGGGCAGGAGCGAGCCGTGCACGTTGATTGCGCCGAGCGGCGCCAGGCGGAGCAGGGGTTCGGGCAGGATGCGGCCGTAGGCGACCACCACCAAGAGGTCCGGCGCATAGGCGCGGAGGGTTTTGATAAAATCGGGCGTGCGCACCGAGTCGGGCTGCAGCACCGGCAGGCCCGCCTGCTCGGCCACCACCTTGACCGGCGGTGGGCTCACCTTCCGGCCGCGGCCGCGCGCCCGGTCGGGCTGGCAGACCACCGCCGCCACCCGGTCCGGTCCGGCCAGCAGGGCCTGCAGCGAGGGCACGGCGAAATCCGGGGTGCCCATGAAGACGATGGTGAGCGGGCCACTCATGCCTCGTCCCTCAGGATTTTCTTCAGTTTTTTCTTGTACAGGACGCGCTTGAGCGAACTCAGGTGGTCGATGAAGAGGACGCCGTTCAAATGATCGACCTCGTGCTGGAGGATGCGGGCGAACCGGTCCTCGGCGTCGAAGGCCACCGGGTTGCCCTGTTCGTCTTGGGCGCTGACATGGATCCTGCGGAACCGCCTGACCCGTTCGTAGCACTCGCGCACGCTCAGACAGCCCTCGTCGTCGACCACGCTGCCTTCGCCGTTGGAGAGTACCGGGTTGACCAGGGCCTGGTAGCGACGCTCGTCGTCACCGGTGGAGCGGTCGACCACCACCACCTGGCGGGCCACGCCGATCTGGTTGGCGGCCAGGCCGACGCCCGGGGCGTCGAACATGGTCTCGGCCATGTCCTGGATAAGGGTCTGCAGTTCGTCGTCGAACACGGTGACAGGTTCGGCCTTCTGGCGGAGCACCGGGTGCGGATGGGTGATGATGGTTCGAATCGCCATGGGTGGAGCCTGGGGCTGTGGTGCGGCGGCACCGGTCAGTGCGGGGGTTTATACTGTGGTGCCTATGTAATCAGTTTGCCCCCCCTTGTAAAGGCGTCTGCCCGGGCCGGAGGGCCGGCCCCGGTGGTCGCTTGTGTTTCGCGGTGTTTTTGTGTAGGGTGCGGTCCGAATTCTGAAAGGGGGAGCGATGATCGACCAACACGCGCTGGCGGCGGGACGGGAACTGCTGCAGCGGCCGCTGCTGCCGCTGGCGGCCATGGTCCGCTTCCTCTACCTGACCGGCGATTTCGCCGCGCCGTCCGAGGTGATCGAGCAGCTGCCCGCGGACATCGAGACCAACGATGCCGTATATGCGGACGCCGTCGCCGACCTGCGCCCCTACGCCCCGCTGTTCGCGCCCCTGGTCGAGGTGAAAGAGGGTCGGCCGCCGGCGGCGCGCATCGTGGACACGAGCGGACAGCCGGTGGACGCGCTCACCGCGGCCGCCGCGCTCGTTGACCAGCAGGTGCTCACCCGGGAGCTGGAGCGGATCAACAGCCTGCTCTGCGCCCCCTGCGCGTGCACCCTCTGCTGCGTTGGCCCGGAGGCGACCATGCAGCAGGCCTACTTCGAGATCCCGCTCGCCGGGGCCGAGCCCGACCGGTTCGCGGTGGCGCGCATCGACACCCCGGCCTCACGGACCCACCGGGCCGACGACGAGAAGGCGCTGCCGGTCGACGGCCGCCCCTTTTACGAGCAGGGCGAACCCGTGCTGGTTCATTGGCGGCACGGCTGGAGCCTGATTCTGCCGCGGGCGTCCGGCTGCCCCAATCTGGCCGCGGACGGCCGCTGCCGCATCTATCCGGACCGGCCCGAGGTCTGCCGGCGGCCGCAGATCTTTCCCTACGTGCTCGAACCCTTTGCAGACGAGGCCGGGCCGGGCTGGCGCATCCGCCGCAGCCTGCTCGCTGTCCTCGACTGTCCCTATGTCCGCCTGCTCCAGGACGAGATCGCCGGGTTCGCCGCGGCCAGCGAACTGGACCTAGTTTTCCGCCGCAACAAGGCCTGAACCCCCGCAACCCGCACCCATCCGACCCTGCCCATGTCCCTGACCGGCCCCCTCTGCATCCTCGTCTCCTACCTTGTCGGCGCCGTTCCCTTCGGCCTGCTCCTGTCCCGCGGCAGCGGCATCGACATCCGCACCCAGGGCAGCGGCAACATCGGCGCGACCAACGTGGCCCGCCTGCTCGGCAAGAAAAAGGGCGTGCTGACGCTCGCGCTCGACATCGTCAAGGGCTGGGCGCCGATGGTGCTCGCCGCGCCGCTGGTCCAGGGGGAGCCGCGCCGCGACCTGATCATCGCCCTGTGCGGCGCGGCCGCGGTGCTCGGCCACATGTTTTCCGTGTACTTAAGCTTCCGTGGCGGCAAGGGCGTGGCCACGGCGCTCGGCGCCTTCCTGGCCCTGTCGCCGCTGGCCGTGGTCGGCTGCCTGGTCGTGTTCCTGCTCACCGTGCGGCTGTCGGGTTTCGTCTCGCTCGGCTCGCTGGCCGGCTCGGCCGCGATCCTGCTCTTCCTGCCGCTACTCGGTGCGCCGCCCTGGAAGCTGCAGTTGGCCGCGTTCATCGTCGCCCTCATCTGGGCCAAGCATCACGAGAACATCGGCCGCCTGGTGCGGGGCACCGAGAAGTCCTGGAAGCAGCGGGACAGGGCAGGCGAGTGAACCGCAAGGAGTGGCAGGCCATCGAGCGGGCGCGCGACCTGCTCGGGCTGGGCGAGGCGGCGACGCTTGCCGAGATCAAGCGCGCCTATCACCGGCAGAGCAAGCTGCACCATCCGGACACGGCCGGCCACGGTGCGGACAGCGAACGCATGGTCCACATCACCGCCGCCTACGAACTGCTCATGCGCTACACCGGTGAGTACCGCTTTCCGCTCTCGCCGCAGGAGAGCGACGAGGAATACGACCTGTACGATCCCGAGGAGTGGTGGCAGGCCCGTTTCGGCCAGGATCCCCTGTGGAGCGGCCGCAGGACCAGGAAACGCTGAGGCCGCTTCGCCCCGGCGCCATGAACGCACAACGAGGAAGAGCATGCAGATTCCGCAACTGATAGAGGGCCGGCGGCCGTTTGTTTCCCTGGAATTCTTTCCCCCGAAAAACCGGGAAGAGTGGCCGGCCTTTGTCGACGCGGCCCGGGAGCTCAGCCAACTGCGGCCGCTGTTCGCCTCGGTCACCTACGGCGCCGGCGGTTCCACCCAGGACAACACCCTGGAGATCTGCGAACGGCTCATCGACGCCTGCGGCTTCGAGATCATGCCGCATCTCACCGGGGTGACCGCCGACCGCGCCAAGATCGACGGTTTTCTCGCATCGATCCGATCTCTCGGCATCGACAACGTGCTCGCCCTGCGCGGCGACCGGCCCGCCGGTTTCACCGGCACGGACGAGGAGCTGTTCGCCGTGTTCCCGCACGCCGCCGACCTGGTCCGCTACATCCGCGCGCGTCAGCCACAACTGGCCATCGGCGTGGCCGGCTTCCCCGAGGCGCATGCCGAGGCGCCCTCGTTCAGCGCCGACCTCGCCGTCCTGCGCCACAAGGTGGACTGCGGTGCGGATTTCGTCATCACCCAGCTCTATTTCGACAACCGGGTCTATTTCGACTACGTCGAGCGGCTGCGCGCCCTGGGGGTGACGGTGCCGGTGATTCCGGGCGTCCTGCCCATCCGCAGCCTGGCCTCGCTGCGCTTCACCCTGCAGCTGTGCAACGCGCGCGTGCCCGGCCAGCTGATCAACAGCATCATGCAGGCCCACGAACGGGGCGGGGCGGCCGCGGTCTACGAAATCGGCGTGGCCTATGCCCGCGAGCAGGTGCGCGGCCTGATCGGGGGCGGCGCCCCGGGTGTCCACCTGTACACCTTGAACCGCGCCGACATGTGCCTGGCGGTCATGGACGGCCTGCTCTGAGCAGGCTGCCGGACCGTTCCTCCAGCCGCCGCAGGGTCACCCGCACTCGGCCGCCGAGCAGCAGCGCGGCCGCCGCCAGGGCGACGATCAGCCCGATCCAGAACCCCTGCGGCCCGGGCGCCATGCCCCCCCATTCCGCCATACCCAGGCCGTAACCCAGCGGCAACCCGATCCCCCAGTACGCCACCAGCATGAACACCAGCGGCACGCGTGTGTCCCGGCAGCCGCGCAGGATGCCGCTGCAGTTCACCTGGAGTGCGTCCACCGGCTGGAAAAACGCCGCGTAGACCAGGAGCGAGGCGGCCAGCGCCCGCACCGCCGGCTCGCTCGTGTACAGGGCGGCGATCTGTTCCCGGAAGACGACGATGCACAGGCAGGTGAGGGTGGACCCGGCCAGGGCCAGACCCAGG
Organism: Desulfobulbus sp.; assembly: GCA_017998195.1. Classification (GTDB taxonomy): domain Bacteria; phylum Desulfobacterota; class Desulfobulbia; order Desulfobulbales; family Desulfobulbaceae; genus Desulfobulbus. The sequence continues at coordinate 8,295 of JAGODN010000088.1, forward strand.
CCGGTGCGGACGATGCGCGCCAGCCGCCGGACCCGTTGGCGGCCGATGGCGAACCCGGTGCGCACGGTCAGGGCGGTGGCCAAGCTGTAGGGCAGCATGTAGAGCAGCGAGGTGAAGTTGAGGGCGATCTGGTGGGCCGCCACCACCGTTGACCCCAGCCGGGCGAGGAACAGGGCGATGAGGGCGAAGATCGAACATTCGACGAACAGGGCCAGGCCCAGCGGCAGCCCCAAACGGAGGTAGCCCTGCGTTGACGGGCCCGAGATGCCAGCCGCTGCGGACCCGGGCGGCGCGAACAGGCGGCCGGTGCCCGTCAGCCGACTCCTGGCGAGCAGCCCGGCCAGGCACAGGAGCATGGCCAGCAGGGACAGGGTCGAGGCCCAGCCGCAGCCCACTCCGCCGAGTTCGGGCAGGCCGAGTTTGCCGTGGATGAGCACGTAGTTGGCG
>JAGODN010000089.1 GCA_017998195.1 Desulfobulbus sp.
CGTCCAGGATGAGAAAATTGAGCGGCCGGGCCAGGAGCATGGCCAGCACCACCCGGCTTTTTTCGCCGCCGGAAAGGATTTTCACCTTCTTGTCGACATCGTCGCCCTGGAAGAGAAAGGCGGCGCAGAGGTTGCGGACCACGCCGACGTTGGCCTGGGGCATGGCCGCCTGCACGGTTGCGGCCACCGTCATCTCGTCGTCGAGCAGGTCCATGGAATGCTGGCTGAAATAGCCGACCTGGACGTTGGCGCCGATGGTCACCGTGCCGGCGGTCGGCTCGGTCTGGCCGGCCAGCACTTTGAGCAGGGTGGATTTGCCGGCGCCGTTGCGGCCGGTGAGGGCGATTTTTTCCTGCCGCCGGATCATGCCCGTAAGGCCATTGAACACCTGGCGGGTGGTGTGGTCGGGTTGCAGCCAGATTTTGCCAAGGCCATCGAGCCGGCAAACGTCGTCACCGCTGCGGGGCGGCTCGGCAAACTCGAACCGCATCACCCGCTGCTCCGGCGGCAGCTCGATCCGCTCGATCTTTTCCAGCTTCTTGATGCGCGACTGCACCTGGGCGGCGTGGGAAACCCGCGCCCCGAAGCGGGCGATGAAGTCCTCCTCCTTGGCCAGCATCTCCTGCTGGCGCCGGTAGCTGGCCAGCAGCTGTTCCCTCCGGATTTCCCGCTCGCGCAGGTAAAAATCATAGTTGCCGCTGTAGGTGGTCACGTTCTGGTTGGCCACCTCGACAATCCTCCCGACCACCCGGTTCATGAACTCGCGGTCGTGGCAGGTCATGAGCAGCGCGCCCTTGAACTCGCTCACCAGCCACTCCTCCAGCCAAACGATGGATTCCACGTCCAGGTGGTTGGTCGGCTCGTCCAGCAGCAGCACGTCCGGGTTGACGGTGAGGATGCCGGCCAGGGCGATGCGCATCTTCCAGCCGCCGCTGAACGACTCCACCGGGAAGTCCCAGCGGTCGCTGCCGATGCCCAGCCCGGTCAGCACCGCCTGGGCCCGGTTCTCCAGGTCGTAGCCGCCGCGGTGCTCGAACTCCTCGGTGGCGTTGCCGTAGCGTTCGAGCAAGTCCGCGAGTTCGTCGTCCGCCATGGGCGTGGCCATGGCCCCTTCCATTTCCCGGATCTGCTCGCCCAGGGCGGTGACCTCGCAGGCCGCGGCCATGACCTCGGCCAGGGCCGATCGACCGGACATCTCGCCCACCTCCTGGGAGAAATAGCCGATGACCGTCCGTTTGGCGCAGGAGATCTCGCCCTTGTCCGGCTCCTCCTGGCCGGTGATCAGGCGGAAGATGGTCGTCTTGCCGGCGCCGTTGGGACCGACCAGGCCGGTGCGGGTGGCCGGGAGAATCTGCATGGAGGCGTTGCGGAACAGCACCCGGGCGCCGTGCTGCTTGGTGATGTCAGTCAGATGGATCATGGCAACTCGCGGAAACAGGGAAACGGAGGGCAGAGAGGAGCGGCAGGGGCTGCCGCGGAAAAAAGGCCGCAACATAGCCGGGAAAGGCGGTATGCGCAAGGGGCAAGGGCCGTTCCTGCCGCACCGCGCCGGACAGTTCCGGGGAAAGGTGGCGGGGCGGAATCTGGCGTTGCAGAATGCCGGCAAATTCCACCAAGGCCATTTTTCTGTTGCCTTTCCGATCGCCGGCCTTTATTCATAACCCTTTAATATAACATATTTTTTATCAACGATCCGGCCGCCGGCAGCAGAGGCGTCATTTGCGGCTTGTTGCAGAACGGCAAGAATCAGCGAAGAACAACGGGATACAACCCGCAGGCCATGCCCCGGGGGCAGGCTGACACGCGCCTGTTGCACCGTTTTTACCCGTCCCCAAGCGAAACATCCTCTCGAATCAGGCGCAAAGTGACCTGAATGGACCTTTATGGCTGGTATTGTGCACGCAAAAATCCGACAATCCCTGCAGGCGGCTGCAACCCTGCATCACCAGGTCAAGGACCAGGACCTGCTCGCCAAGGCGTATGGCTTTATCCGGCAGTCCTCCTGAGGCAAGCGATGACGTCACATCTTGCGTGGATCGACCACGATTCGAAAGCGAGGGAACGCACACTGCGCATTCTCTCCCTGTTCCAGGAAAAGGAAAGTCGTGACGAACTCGGACTCGGCTCCGTGCGGGACAGCTTTGCCGATCAATTGTTCCCGGGCACAAGCACGATCCAGACACGCCTCCGTTACATGCTTTTCGTGCCATGGATCTACCATGCCCTGGAAGAAAAGCGACTGCCTGCGGAGAGTTTTGCGATCCAGGCTGACAAGCTGGAAAGAGACCTGGTTCAGCCCCTGATGGATTCCGATGATCAGGCGGGCGTGTTCGGAAAAACCGCAGGAAAGAAGCTCAAACGGTTGCCCAGTTCCGTCTACTGGGCGGGCCTCGGTGTCTGGGGCATACGCCTGACCCCATTCTCGCAGGAGGAATACCACCGGCGCATCGATGAAACCTACCGTCGCCGGGATGCCCTAAAGGCACTGGAGAAAGACGCCAGGGCACGGGGAGACGACATCGACGTTGAGCAGCGCCTGGCCGCTCTCAGCTGGCATCCGCGGTTACCTGCGTCTCCGGAGGGTTTTCCCGCAAAGGTGGATTTCGCCGCGTCCAGGGAAGAGGCCGAGTTTATGCTGGATCGCATCCAGGTCAGCTGCGGCGACAGTCTGCTCTCCTTCCTGGCGCTGCACTGCGAGCCCGCCGACACCCAAGCCCCCTGGGCACATCCGGATTACGGCCGCTTCTCCGAACAGCACAAGGAACTCCTGACCCATGCACGGCTCTTCTCCGAGGTGATGCACGGGGCAGCGCTCTCGTACAACATCCAACTCGCCAGGCTGCGCAACCATGAGGATCTTGTCGCCGAGCACCAGGCCAGTTTCGACAAATGGACCGCACATCTTCCCCGGGAGGAGATTAACGCCTGGTCGGAGTGCCGCCTTTGGGAGTTGACCATGGATCACGGGCATACCATCACCCCGCAAACGAGATCGTTCGTGCAGCAGTGGATCGACCACACCCGCAAGTCCCCTGACGACCTTCTGGCCAACTCTGAGGCGCTCAACCTGATCAAAAGAAGGGAGATGCAGCTTAAAGGCACGCGTTCCCGGTTCAAAAACCAGCGGGCGCTCGAACAGTGGGGTGGGTACTCCGGCGTCGGCAGGCTCGTCTACCGGTGGCCGAATGTGCAGGTGCTGTTGAACGATCTGTACCAGGGCATGCAGAGGGAGAAGCCATGCTGAACCCCAACTCCCGGAGCCTCTATACCTCGGCGTTGACCCCACCTCCGGGCATGATGTTCGACGAGGCCGTGGCCACCACCTTCTCCATGGACCCGGCCCTGCTCCTCGAGGCTCCCGTCTACCTGGCCTTAATGGCGGCGGACGGACAGACCGATCCCGATCCGCTGGCTGTGCTGGAGGCCATCCGCAGGTACGCAAAACGCATCACCGTCTATGTGCAGCGAGGACGGATTCTGGTGCCCCGGATCGTTAAACCCAACCCCCTGTATGGCTTTCTGGAGGACATGGTTGTCGAGGTAAAGGCCGATGGCGGCGGTGTTTTTCACCCGAAAGTCTGGGCCATCCGTTTTGTCGGCCCGGACCAGGGCAACGCCATGTACCGCCTGGTGGTCCTGACCAGAAACATGACCACCGACCAGTCCTGGGACCTGTCACTGCAGCTCGAAGGCACGATGAAGGGCCGGAAGGCCAACGCAAACAAGCCGCTGGCGCATTTCTTCAAGACGCTTCCCGATCTGGCTGCCGGCCCCACAGCATCGGGCCGGGTCGAGCAGGCTCATCGCTTCGCGGACGAGCTGCACCGGGTGCAGTGGGAACTCCCGGACGGTTTCGACGAGTTGACCTTCTATCTTCCGGGAAGGAAAAGTTTTGACTGGGAGCCGCCCGCGGCGAACCGGACGGTCGTCATCTCGCCGTTCTGTTCCGATGCGGCCCTGCGGACGTTGATTAAAAGCACCGGGGCCGCTGATGCGCTCATCTCGCGTCCGGAGTCGTTGTCAGCCCTGAAGCAGGACACGCTCGATCTCTTCACGCAGTGCCTTCATCTGGACGATGCGGCGGAAACCGAGGATGGCAAGGAAGAGGATGGCATCGGGCAGCCGCTTGCCACCGGTCTCCATGCGAAGGTGTATCTCTTCGAGAAGGGATGGGACTGTGAGCTGGTCATGGGCTCGGCGAATGCCACTGACGCGGCCCTTACAGCCGGGAACAACATCGAAATTCTCGTTTCCCTGAAGGGGAAGAGGAGCAAGGTCGGCGGCATCGACGAGCTTCTCGGCGCTGATGGCCTGGGGGAATACCTGGTCGATTTCGACAGCACCAGGGACGTCGAGGTCGATGCCCTCCGGCAGGCGGCTGAACAATCTGCCGAGACGGCGCGCGCCAGGATATCTGCGGCAGCATTGTCCATCTGGTGCAGCCCCGGAGCGCAGGACGGTCTGTGGGCCCTGGTGCTGACTGGAGAAATCCCTCCCCTTGAAGGCATTGTCAGTGTGGCGGCATGGCCGATCACCGTCACGCGGAATTTTGCGGTGGACATTGTGCACAGCGCTGCTCCTGACGGGATCAGGCTTGGAGAGTTCTCCGCCTCTTCTCTCACCGGCCTGTTGGCGTTTGCTGTGCATACCAACCATCCGGACGTGACCGCCAGGTTTGTGCTCAACCTTCCCGTGACAGGCATGCCAGCGGAACGCAATTCCGCCATCCTGCAAACCGTGATCAGCAACCAGGAGGGATTCCTGCGCTATCTCCTGCTCTTGCTGGGTGACGACAAGGTCTGTGGACTTGATCCAGGCAGCGGCTCGGGGTTTGCCGGATGGTTGGCCCGGCTGGCCGATGGTGAGGATATCCCGCTGCTGGAAGAGCTGACCCGCACATACAGCCGACACCCGGAGAGGCTGGCGGAGATCTCGGGACTGGTTCGGGACCTGTCCCGGGGAGGTCAGAAAACTATTATCCCCGGGGATTTTCTCAACCTCTGGACGGTGTTCGAATCTGCCATCGGGAGGCGTGATGCCTAGCAACCGTTTTACAGCAGCGCCCGCCTTGGCCGGTCTGAAAGATTTCCAGAACAATACCGTGGAGTACGTTTTCAAGTGCCTTTATGGCGAGGATCCGACCTCCCGTTTCCTGGTCGCCGATGAAGTTGGGCTTGGCAAAACGCTGGTCGCCCGGGGCATCATCGCCAAGACCATTGAACACCTTCAGGATTCCGTAGACCGCATTGACATTGTCTATATCTGTTCGAATGCCACGATTGCCAGCCAGAACATAAAAAGACTGAAAATGCGAGGCCTTGATGCATATCTCAAGGCATTGGGGAGCAGAGCCAAAACCGACGAAAGAATCACCTTCGCCACGAGGCTGACCTACCTCCCCAAGGAGGTCCAATCGCTCAATGGCAACAAGGTCAACTTTATCAGTCTCACGCCAAATACGACCTTTGATCATACGCGCAGCCGCGGCGGTCATGCCGACGAGCGAGCCATCCTCTATCGGATGCTGTACGACTTGCCGGCGGGGCAAGATGGAGGGGGCAGACGATGGCGCGTCGGATTGCTCAACATGCTTCAGGCCTCCGCAGGCAAGAAGAATTGGCGGACCAAGGCCAGAAACCTTCCGGCAGTTGATCTGGACACGGATCTTTCCCGGGCTTTCCGCCAGGCAGTCCTTGATGATGTCGAGCTGTACGCGTCCCTGCAGGAAGGCTGTGACCGCTTTGCCCGGTACCGGGACTACAGGAAAATCCCCAGGGAGGATTCCGAGCTTCGCTACAACCTGATCGGTACGCTCAGGAACAAACTGGCTTCCGTATGCCTTGCCGCGCTTGAACCCGACCTGGTCATCCTCGATGAATTCCAACGATTCAAATACCTGCTGGACGGCGAGGACGAAGCCTCCATGCTGGCCAACGCGCTCTTTGCGTATCCGGATGTTCGCGTTCTCCTGCTTTCCGCGACACCGTACAAGATGTTCACCCTTGACCAGGAACATGACGAGGACGACCACTACCCGGATTTCATCAGAACCCTGAACTTCCTGTTCAATGACTCCGGCAAGGTCGATAAGGTCAAAAAACTCCTGTCGGAGCACAGGGCGACGCTCCATGCCTGCGCCAAAGGCTCGGTGTGTCGTCCCGGGAAAAAGACCGAACTTGAACAGGCGCTCCTCAAGGTCATGTGCCGAACGGAACGGGTCGCGACAACCCGTGATCACAACTCGATGCTGGCCGAGGTTGAACGGGCAGCTCTTCTTACCTCAGCGGACCTTGAGCATGCCGCGACGGTTGACGCTGTCGCGATCTGCGTCAAAGCCGGGGAGCCGATAGAGTACTGGAAGTCTGCACCGTACCTGATCAATTTTCTCAAGAATTATGAGCTCAGACACAAGCTGGACGCCCAGTTGCACGCCCCTTCAGATGCCCTTCGCGGAACGCTTTCAGCGGCAAAGAAACAGTTGCTGACCCGGGACACGTTGGCAGGCTACCAGGTTCTCGACCCTGGCAATCCACGGATGCGCGTGCTTTTTGAGGACACGATTGACAAAGGCCTGTGGCAGCTTTTGTGGATGCCGCCGTCCCTGCCCTATATCGAGCCCGGCGGCGTGTACCGGGACAAGGAAGGCTTGACCAAGGCCCTTGTGTTTTCCTCCTGGAGTGCCGTGCCGGATGCGGTTGCGTCGCTCTGCTCCTACGAAGCCGAACGGCGGATGGTCGCCGGAACCTCGGTTGCCCACGGTGAACTCCACGACAAGATCAAGCCATTGCTGCGGTTTGCGGTGGCCTCGAACGACAGTCGCCTGACCGGCATGCCGGTCATGGCCTGGCTGCTGCCGTCGCCAACCCTTGCCACCAGGATAGATCCGCTTGAGATCGCGCTGGCCCGCGGATGCGGCCCGGTGAACGTCCATGAGATGAAAGACGAGGTCAGGGCTGTGTGCCGGAGGCTGGTCGAAACACTGCCTGACGCGGAGGAAGGGTCGCGGGCCGACGAACGATGGTATTGGGCGGCACCCATCCTTCTCGATGCCCGAAACGGCCTCTTGGACTGGTGTGCAAGCGAATCGGGCTGGCGGGCCGCTACCCCGGACCATGAATCAGGCACCCGGTTCAAGGATCACCTCGACCTGCTGGTCAGGGTGGCCGAGGGCAACATTTCCCTCGGCCCCCGGCCGGACGACCTGGTCGAGGTGCTGTGCGACCTCGCCCTGGCCGGTCCCGGCGTGTGTGCCTTGCGCGCGCTCCATCGTATCGGTCCCGGTCTCGACGCCGCCGACCCGAACCTGTTGTCCGCTGCCGCCAGAATCGCCTCCGGCTTCCGCTCGCTCTTCAACCTGCCGGAGACAATTGCCATGCTCCGGGGGTTCGGCGAGGACACCTACTGGCGGTTGACCCTGCAGTACGGTATCGACGCCAATCTCCAGTCGGTGCTCGATGAGTATGCGCATGTCCTGCGAGAGTCCCTGGGGCTCCAGGAGCACTCGCCGGCAGCACAGGTGGCCGGCATAGCCGAGTGCGTCCAGTCCGTGCTGTCACTACGCACCGCCCAGATTCGCATCGACGAAATAAAGAGTTCAGGCGACGGTTTCGTTGTTGACGATTTCAACACCCGCTGCCGTTTCGCGCTTCGGTTCGGGGATATTCGAGACGACAATAACCAGGCCCTCGTTCGCGCCGATACGGTACGGGACGCGTTCAACTCCCCCTTTCGTCCGTTCATTCTCGCTTCGACCTCAATCGGCCAGGAAGGGTTGGATTTTCATACCTGGTGTCATGCGGTGGTCCATTGGAATCTGCCCTCCAATCCGGTTGACCTTGAACAACGCGAAGGTCGGGTGCATCGTTACAAAGGCCATGCGGTCAGAAAAAACGTCGCGGAGCGATACGGTTTTGCTGCTCTCTCCCTGGCTCACGAGGAGGGCGACCCCTGGCAGACTCTTTTCCAAATCGCGTCCCAAGACAAATCCAACGGGCATTCCGATCTCATCCCGTATTGGATCTTCGAGGATGGCCCTGCCCGGGTGGAGCGCCGCATTCCCTTGCTCCCGTACAGCAGGGAGGTCGGAAAACTCAAACGGCTGAAGCAGGGCTTGGCCCTGTATCGGATGATTTTCGGTCAGCCCCGCCAGGAGGACCTGCTGTTCAGCCTCAGCCAGAACGGATACCACGGGGCAGCGGACCTGACTGATTGGCTGATTTCTCTCCAGCCGCCAGCCTCACCATAGATGAGGGATGAGGCGCTCCGTCGCAAGCAACGCTTTCGTGCCTGTTCCATGAACTGTGGAGAAACGCCAACCACACGGATCGTTTACATCCCTCGCAACCTGCGCGCTTACATGATGAGACAGCTTTCACTCCCTGAAAGGGCGAACCAAGGCAGTTCACTCGGGCCCGAGAGATCCAAAGGTTTCTGAACCAAGATGCCGCCCGCCTGCGAAGATCTGCTCCGCCACTGTCTGCTGCTCGATATCGAGGTCAACGAAAAGAATGTCATCTATGCCCTGGGTGCGGTCCTGGGTGAGCAGGTCTTCCAGATCCCGGCCGGGGAGAAGATCGACCGCGACACCCTGGCCGAACTCGATGCTTTTGCAGCGGAGGCCCGTTTCGTCCTCGGCCACAACATCCTCAACCACGACCTGCCCCGGTTGCGCCAGGTGGCCCCTGAACTGCGGTTCCTGCGCAAGCCGAAGATCGACACCCTGTTTCTCTCCC